>CAZYDX010000042.1:17301-17897 GCA_964646455.1 uncultured bacterium
CAGCATCTTCAGCTGGTTTATCCACTTCTGCCTCTGGCGAAGCTTCAGATGATTGCGATTTTTCTTTTTTCTTTGCTAGCTTTTCAGCTTGCTTTGCTTCTCTAGATGCTAAAACATTTTCACGATTTAGCTCCCATTTCTTAACCTCTTTCTCAATTTCCTTCTCATCCACACCTTGTTGCATTAGATGCCATCGTAGTGTTAAACCCTCACGCTTCATTATTTTCTTTACGGCGTTTGAAGGTATGGCACCTTCTCCTAACCAATGCAAAATTCTCTCATCATTGATTTCATATGAGTTATTATTGTCGATTGGATTATACCAACCAATCTGCTCAATAGCAGCTCCATCACGTTTCTTTCTTGAATCGATCACAATCAACCGATAAAATGGTCTGTTACGTCGCCCAATTCGTTTTAATCTTATTTTCGTCGCCAATTTTCTTACTCCTTTAGCTAAACTTTCTCAATAATCTTTTCCCAGAGATTTTAGAATGTTTTTGGTTCATTTTTTTCATCATCTTTTTCATTTCTGAAAACTTTTTAATTAAAGTATTAATCTCATAAACAGTTCTTCCACTCCCTGAAGCAATTCG
>CAZYDX010000043.1:0-17494 GCA_964646455.1 uncultured bacterium
GAGCACCACCTTGCCAAGGTGGATGTCGCGAGTTCGAACCTCGTCTCTCGCTCATAAAAAAACCCTGTACATGATCTGTTTATAAGGATGCAGTTCAGGGTTTTTTATTTTTACAATATCGTTTAAAATAATAATTATAGATTGTTTATTAGTTTAAATGTGATATTTATAAAATAATGATATTATTAAACATGTACTTAGACTTAGATTGTCGTGTGCTTTAAATATTAATGGCGACGTTTGCAGGGCAGATATAAAAAATATTATTACAATATCTAAAGGTTAAATGTAATCCTTAGATTTATAATTAGAAATTATATATCTGCAAATAGTCATAATTAGAATTGGAAATTGTTGATTGAAAACCGCTATTTGTATCGTAATTATTTTTGCCCAGAGTATATACTCTCAGTTGTGTCTCATAGATGGAAAGAGTATGTATGCTGTTGGTTCGTCTGAGATAGTTCAGGATGAGCTATTATCCCTGTTTTGTTGCGATGATGGTCATCAAATGTGGCTAGCAAATTATGATGAGCAAAAGAATAAGTTAAAAGAAAAAAAGGAAAAAATTGATATAAAACCTGTTATTTCAAATAAAGCTATGTCTTTATTAACCCATAATACCGAAAAAATAAATACCGATAAAGTTGTAAAACCAGTTAAAGTAATAAAAAAAGAAACTGTATTAAAAAAAGCTTCCAATAATAATAACTACTCAAGCTCAATAAATATTCAGAAATTTGGTGTAGAGACGCTTCTCCATAAGAAAATGGAAAGTGACAGATTATTTGCAGAAGATTTAGAAAATGAAAAATCAGAACTTCTCCATCTAATGTTAACCCAAAAAAAATTGTTTGAACGTACTAAGAAAAAGAAATTTTCCCTATCTAGTATTAATCCATTTGAAAAACCAACTTCCATTTTTATTTACTCTTTAGCTATACTAGCTATTTATACTATTATTTAAATACAATATCTGCATTATAAAGCCTTAACAGGGCTTATATCCTAATTTGGATGTATATTATAGGGAGTAATAATATGTTTAGAAATTATCATTCCCTTATAGCTGTAGTAGTTTATTTAATTTTATTTAATACACCTATCAGTGCTATTAATAAGATATCTGTTTCAGGTATTGTTGAAAATTTTAAAGGCAATCAACTCGTTGAAGCTCAACTGACAATGAAGCGTCAGAAAAAAAGTGCAACAACAAATCGATTCGGAGAATTTGATCTTGGGAAAATATTCCCGGATGACACTTTGTTAGTCACAATGGATGGATATCAATACCAATATTTAGTACCTAAAGAAAATATGGAAATCAAACTATATCCAAAATCTAGTATACAGGATAAAATTAATAGAGCAAGAAATGGTGAAACCATAACAATTCCTTCCGGTGTACACTATATTTACCCAGATTTTAATATTGATAGTACTGTTGGGATGACTATTAATTATAAAACTAATATCACTATACTTGGTGAGGAAGATTCAGAAATAAGGCTCAAATGGAATAGTGCGGATATACTTTACATTCATGAATCAAATAATATAACAATAAAGAACCTTACTATTGGTTATTATGACACTTATCAAAAAGAAAATACACAAATTTTAACTTTTGATGATGCTAAGAATTTTGATAATGCATTTGGAATGGCAAGACGTGAATTAGGTAAAAATTCAATTTTTAAATATAAGGGTAAATTATATCATACAAATAGTACCACCGAACCCGCAGATAAAATAATACCTGGAAAAGCAATTAATATTTATAATTCTAATGATATTTTTATAGATAGTGTAAATATTTTTGGGAAAAACAATATATGTCTAAATGCTAAAGAATCTAAAAATATAAATTTCAATAACTCTGAGGTCAATGAAGGTTTATATGGGTTTGTATTAAATAAATGTGAAAATGTAAATATTGAAAAATCATTAATATCAGATAATAGTGAAATAATATTTAATAAGAAGGCTCAGATTAATTTAAATGAAAACACAATAAAAATAGCAGGGAACTATGTTCCCGAATTCATTATTGTTAAAGGTGGCTCTATTGAAATGCTTGATGAGTCTATTATACCACCTCCTAAACCAACATATCTAACTGCAAATACATTTAGTATAAGTAGAAAAGAAATTACTTTCGATCAATATGATGCATTCTGCTTGGCCACAAATAGAGAACTCCCTGACGATAGTGAATGGGGTAGGGGAAAACAACCTGTAATTAATATCACCTACAATGATGCAATGAATTATTGCTCTTGGCTCAGCTCATTATTAGGTAAAAACATAAGACTTCCAGAGCTAAATGAATGGGAATTTGCTGCTAGAGGAGGCAAAGAAGGTGGCGACGATAGATTTTATAGTGGAGGAAATATATTGGAGGATGTTGCCTGGTGTAAATATAATACTAATAAAAAACCAGAGCCTGTTGGATTAAAAGTTCCAAATGAGCTAGGTATATACGATATGTCTGGGAATGTTTATGAGTTTTGCAGTGGTGTTACTGATAGTATGATAGTCCTTAAGGGTGGCTCTTGGGCCAATAGTGGAGTCGGCTGTAGAGTTGCTGACCATGTAGTTAGTAAAGTTGATTTTTGGGATGACAATATTGGTTTTCGTGTAGTTGAAGGAGCTGAATAGATTTATCAGTTATGACTCAAAATAAAAGGCTTTTTAATCTATTTTTTTTTTGTTTATCCCAACTATTGCTTAAAGCAGATATACCAAAAGATTTTCTATATCTTGAGGAATACATACCGCATATAGTTATTGATCTAAAATATTTTACTAATGATAATTTTATTGGATCCAAAATAAATGGATATAAAAGCAAAAAATGTATTATTACCAAAGATGCTGCAAATGCACTTAAACACGTTCAAAACGATTTGTTGCATTTTGGGTATGGTTTAAAAATTTTTGATGCATACAGGCCTCAAAAAGCAGTAGATCACTTTGTAAAATGGGCAAAAAATAATAATAGAAAAATGAAATCTATTCATTATCCAAATATTAAGAAGAGACTATTATTTAAAGAGGGTTATATAGCATCTAAATCGGGCCATTCACGTGGTAGCACCGTTGATCTTACAATTGTAAATTTAATCAATGGCGAAGAGTTAGATATGGGCACGATCTATGATTATTTTGGTGAACAATCATGGGTGGATTATACAGACCTTGATCATGATCAAAGAACTAATAGGATCCTATTACAATCGGTTATGAAAAAATATGGATTTAATTCACTAAAGGAGGAATGGTGGCATTTTACCCTAAATAATGAACCATTTCCGAATAAATATTTTAATTTTAATGTGGAGTGAGAAATAAATAATTTTATCAAAATTTTTCTTATTAGTCTAATAGTCGGCAATCTTATAGCGAATGATATAAAAATCGAATACGGGGATGAATCTGAGAAAATTATTAGAAAATTAGATGGAGATAGTCTAGCATACAATAGATTGGCATATTTATGTGATATGTTTGGCCCTAGACTAAGTGGTTCAAAAAATTTAGAGAAAGCTATTGACTGGATAATTAAAGAAATGAAAAACGATGGACTTTCAAATGTTCGCGGTGAAAGATTAAAAGTGCCGACCTGGATTCGCGGTGAAGAAACATTAAAAATTCTTGTTCCATTCGAAAGGGAGCTAAATTTTCTTGGAGTAGGTGGTAGTGTGGCTACCCCTAAAGGTGGAATCAGAGGAGAGGTTGTAGTAGTTGACAGTTTTGATGATCTCGATAAAATTAAAAATATTGTTAAAGGAAAAATTGTTCTTTATAATGTTCCATTCACTTCATATGGTGAAACGGTGCAGTATAGATACGATGGGCCTAATCGTGCAGCAGAATATGGTGCAATAGCAAGTCTTATTCGTTCCATTGGCCCGTGGTCAATGGACACACCGCATACTGGGACAATGGGTAAATATAAATCGATTAAAAAAATACCGCATGCTGCTATAACCATGGAAGATGCAATGATGATTTCCAGAATATATAACCGTGGACAAAAGGTTGTGGTAAAACTAAATATGCAGGGGAAATTTGTTAGTGATAGGTGGTCTAGAAATATTGTTGCAGATTTTATAGGATCCAAATATCCAGAACAAATCGTTGTCCTAGGAGGACATATTGATTCTTGGGATGTTGGACAGGGTGCCCACGATGATGGAGGTGGTTGCATTGCTGCATGGCGAGCAGTTACACTTATTAAAGAGCTCGGACTTACACCAAAACGTACCCTACGTGTTGTACTGTGGACGAATGAAGAAAACGGTGGTAAGGGTAATATAAATTATCGGGATGAGCATAGATCAGAATTAGATAATCATATACTTGCTATAGAATCCGATGGTGGAGTATTTGCTCCAATTGGATTTGGGTTTACAGGTAGTGTGGATGCAAGGAAAATAATCTTTGATATTGCAGACCTACTGGATCCAATAGGTGCTGGAAAGATAACTAAGTGGGGGAGAGCAGCGGATGTAGCGCCGTTAAACGATGAAGGGGTCCCGGTAATGTCACTAAATGTAGATGGTTCTAAGTATTTTTGGTATCATCATACGAAAGCAGATACCTTTGACAAGGTTGACTTTAGAGAGTTCAATGATTGCATTGCTGCAATGGCAATAATGGGATATGTAGTTGCAGATATGGATAAAAGATTACCTCGATGAAAAATAATAATTATGTCTAAGGCAACTAGAAAACAATCTGCAATTGTTTTTACTGATATAGTTGGATTTACAAAACTGTCAGCGAGCGATGAGAATAAAGCATTTGACCTACTTGACACTCAGCGTAATCTTCTAAAGCCTATTGTTGATAAATTTAATGTCGAATGGCTCAAGGAAATGGGTGACGGACTGCTCCTTACATTTCCAACTGTTAGTGCAGCTGTAGATTGCTCTATTAAAATACAGATAGCTGTTAAAGAAAATGATCAAAATTAACGGTGTGCATAAACTATCAGCTTTCAAATCTTTTCCAGTATATTTTGATAATATTCAATCGTTTATAAATGGTTTAACTAATAGGGTGAACTAATATTTATAATATTTATCTAAAAATTGTTGGATTATTGGTTATTATTACTTTATTGCATCGATATGCTCCGGCTCCATTAAAATACCCTAAAACTGAAAAATCATCAAATGTTATAGATATTTACCATGGTAAATCAATTAAAGATGAATATAGATGGTTAGAAGATGATAATTCTAAACAGACAAAAGCGTGGATTCAAAAGCAAAATGCATTTACCGATAGATATATCAGAAAAATTCCATTTAGAAATAAAATAGAAAAAAGATTAACTGAACTATGGAACTATCCTACTTTGAGTATCCCATTTATAAAAGGAGGTAGAGTCTATTTCTATAAAAATGACGGACTGCAAAATCAATCAGTATTATATGCTAAGGAAGATATTAATGATCCAGATTCTTCCGCAGTTATTGTAATTGATCCAAATAAACTATCAAATGATGGAACGGTAGCCCTAAGTGGAATATATTTTTCCAACGATAATAATTATCTAGGATATTCTATTTCTAATTCAGGATCTGATTGGAGAGAATTTCATGTTAAAGATTTATCAACGGGTGAAGATTTAAATGATAATCTAAAATGGATAAAGTTTAGTGGGATGTCTTGGTCTGGTGATGGTTTTTATTATAATACTTATCCTCCTCCAAAAAAAGGAGAAGAATTATCCAAGGTTAACCAAAATGGAAAAATATTTTATCACAAAATAGGTACCAATCAGATTAATGATGAGCTAATATTTTACGATCCAAATAATCCTAGAATCAGTTCATATCCATCTACTACACACGATGGTAGATTTTTAATGATATATAGATCAAAGGGCACCTATGGTAATAGTATAATGGTAAAAGATCTTTTAGATAATGATAGCGATTATATTTTTATAGTTGATGATTATAATTCAGAGATAAATATTATAGATCATGTAGATGGTAAACTCTTAGCTATAACAGATAGAAATTCTCCTAGAAAAAAAATTGTTCTGATAGATCCAAAAAACCCAAAAGAAAGATTTTGGGAGACCATCATTCCAGAATCAGAAAATGTACTTTATTCTGTAAATATGATTAATAAAAAACTAATTGCTCACTATATGATTGATGTACTATCTGAATGGTATATTTTTGATCTATCTGGTAATTTAATTAATCAGATAAAACTACCTGGTCCAGGGATATCTTATGGGTTTGCTGGTGATAATAATCAAGATGTATCCTGGTATCGTTTTGAGTCGTTAGTACACCCGCCAACAATTTTTAAATATAATTTTAAAAATCAAACATCAGAAGTGTATCATGAGTCAAAAGCGAAATTCAAAAAAGAACAATATGTAATGAAGCAAGAATTTTATTATTCAAAAGATAATACAAGAATCCCTATTTTTATCGCTCATCACAAAGATCTTGTTCTTGATGGAATGAGGCCAACTCTTTTATATGGCTACGGAGGATTTAATATATCAATTAAACCACATTATAATAAAACTCTTCCGATTATTTTGGAGAATAAAGGAATTTATGCATCAGCAAATATTAGAGGTGGTGGTGAATATGGACAAAAGTGGCATGAATCTGGTATGTTAGAAAATAAGCAAAATGTATTTGATGATTTTATTGCGGCAGCAGAATATTTAATTAAAGAGGGATATACATCTACTGATAAACTAGCAATAAGAGGTGGCTCTAATGGCGGTACTTTAATTGGAACCGTTATTAATCAAAGGCCGAATTTATTTAGAGTTGCTTTTCCAGAGGTTGGCGTTATGGATATGTTAAGATATGATAAATTCACTATTGGATGGGCATGGATTGTCGAATACGGTTCAGCTCAAAATAAATTTAATTTCCAAAATCTTATTAAGATATCACCTCTACACAATATAAAAGATCAAAATTACCCATCAGTGCTTGTTTACACTGCAGACCATGATGACAGAGTAGTTCCAGCGCATTCATTTAAATATACATCAAGACTACAACAACATCAGTTTGGTGATAATCCAATATTAATAAGGATAGGTAGTAGCACAGGACATGGAGCTGGTAAATCCACAAAGAAGAGTATTGAAGAATATGCTGAAAAATGGTCTTTTATGTTTTATGAAATGGGTGTTGATATTTAGGAAATTATTTTATCAATATCATCTCTAATAAGAATTAAAATAGCAGATTGAGGTACAATCAAATATTCTTTTTTTTCTATTTCAATCTCTATTCCAGCTTTTCCTAAATATAAAGCATAATCACCAACCTCAGCCTGAGTTGGTATATATTTGACTTCGTTCTTATTTTCTTTCCAAGGTTCATTGATTCCATCATCCGGAGAGCCAAGAGGTATTCCTGGTCCAACCTCAACAACAATACCTCCTTTAACTTCTTGTTTTTCAATTACACTGGGAGGTAAATATAATCCTGCAGGAGAGGTATTATCACCTTTATCAGGTTGGATTAATAGCCTGTCACCAACTACCAGGACTTGCTTGCTCTTGCTTTTCATGAAATAAGTTAATTAACAGAAGGCTTTTATTACAAGCCTAAGAATTAATATTATTCGTTTGTACCTAGATTTAATTGTGGTGAGGATGGATCTTTAATCTCTGGCTCTGGAGGTTTTGGTTTATTGCCCCAGTATGTAGGTTTGACGTTGATCATATAAAACAAATTCTCTGTTGTTCTATAAACTTCATCATTTTCAGTATTTCGATAAAAATTATGAGCATAATCCTGACCTTTATTACTAAATATTACAGACTCAATAGATTTATCGTATTTATCAAATAAAGTGATTTTTTTACCAGATGAATCTGTCACTCCAAATTTTTCCCATTTTTTCGGGTTTTTGGACATCATCATATCGTATGACCCATTGATAACTTTATCAAAAAATTGGTTGATCTGACGATCTTTGATAACTAATGAGTCTGCCTGAGGCAAAGACCATGTAGTGTCAGACTTTAGTAAAATTAATGAATCTCCGTTAGAGTCTTGTAATACAATTTTGTGTATATTACCCTCATCAACATTGAATATTGCTTCAGTAGATAGATTGTGTTTGCTCTGCTGTCCTTTATTAATGAAGAATAACAAAAGAAGCACACCAAAAATAGCTAGTAAGTATTGCAAAGATTTATTCATATATCTGCTTCAAAATTTCAGCTTTATCTTTTTCTCTCTTAGATCTGTAAATCCCAAAACTTGCGATGAGCAATGATGGTAGAAGCACATTAGCCCATTTCCAGCGAGTTCTTGTGCCGTCTTCAATTTCTTCAAGAGGTCTATTGGTAATTTCTCTTGAACGAAGTGAGATAAGTTCTTTTTCACCAGCTAAATAATCCACCGTATTCATTAAAAAGACCATGTTCTCAGGGACGGACATCCCTGCATCATCTGATAAAAATTTTGAATCTGCTACTACGATAAGTTCACCACCTGATACCAACCTAGAAGAAGCACCAAGAACTTTACTACTTTGATTTAGGTTTTGCAAAAAGGGATTACTCTTAGGGTCTGGGCTTAGGATATATCTTCCCGACATAATACCTGATTTATTTGAGCTTTTAAACAGGTCAATAACACCAGCAACATTTTGACTTAACGCCGTATCTAATACGATTTCACTGGGAAAAAATAAATGAATTTGTTCTAACCCAGCTACCAACAATTCTTGTTCATTAAACGTTTTAACTACAGGTAAAAATGGATAATCCATAGGGACATTCATTCGGATAAAGCCCATCTGCTGTTGAACCTGAACTCTTCCACAAAACTTATCAAGGACCAAGTTTTGATTTACATTGAGGCCATATGACTTTAAAAACGTGAACACATTTGAATTGATAACATTAGCCTGTTGTATCTGCATATCTGTTGTAACGCCGCCTTGGGCAAAGAAAACACCTCTACCTGAATCAAGAAAGGAACTTAGATTGGAGACTGTTACAGAATCAAGTGTATCAGTTGCTCCACTAACTAATAAAACATCAATATTCCCATCAATAAGACCTTCATTTGAAAGGTCAACGGGTCTTGTAATGTGGTGTTGTCTAAGTTGATTAGAAAGATTTTCGGTTTTTATTTCTGCGTCATTGGATAAGTTTGCAATACCAATTGTTTTTTTATCAGTATTAACGAGGGTTTTAATTTTTGTTGTTATTAAATATTCTAAACCTGTAGCTGTTTGAATTACTGGTATTGTTTCTTTTTTGTCTTCATATAGCATAACCATACCTAGATAAACCCTTTTTATCTCAAGTTTATCATCCTCCACAACTTGCATCTGAACTGGCTGAATACCATCTTTTCTGGCTTCTTCTTCAAGTTGTTCATTCGATTCTGGGTTTGTGAAGAAGAACCTTATATTATCAGACTGAGCCTCATATTCTTCAAGTAGATCTTGCAAGAATCGTTGTGTATTTGAAAGCTCTCCAGGAAGATCATCTGAAAAGTAGACCTTCATTGTTAAAAGGTCATCTATTTTGGCAACTACATTTTCACTGGACTTACTCAAAGAATACATTTTGTTATCTGTAAGATCAAATCTTTTGTACCAGTTTCTACCAATTAGATTTAATAATAATAACACACCGACTAGTACGGCCATGTAAACTGTAAAGGAGTTTTTATTTTTTACCAACATAGACCTAACTCCATCTCCTAGATTCTACTAGTCTAGTAGTTAAAAAGAGAAAAAACCCTATCACAGATCCAAAATAAATCAAATTTCTAGTGTCAATAACGCCACGTGAAATATTTGAAAGGTGATATTCAACACTTAGGTATTGTATGATTCCGGCCAACATATCTGGCATAAAGACCAATACTTTATCAAATAGCCAGAACACAAATACAATTGCGATACCAATTATAAAGGATATAACCTGATTATCTGTAATTGCACTAGAAAAAATACCAATTGATGCATAGACAGACCCAACAAGTACTAGCCCTAGGTATCCAGTAAATACGGCACCATAATCAATAGAATTTCCGAATGACATTAACGTGATAAAATGTAATGAGGTAGAGAGGAGAGCGATACTAATAAGGGCGACAGCAGAAAGATACTTACCTATTACAATATCTCTATCTTCTATTGGAAGTGTAGAAATAATTTCAATTGTTCCCAGGCCTTTCTCCCTAGATATTAATCCCATTGTTATTCCTGGAACAAAAAACAAATAAACCAGTGGAACAATATTGAATAAAGTTCTGAGGTCTGATTGGCCATAAAGAAAGAAAGTGGTTGTAAAAAACCAGCCATTTAATAGTGCGAAAACAACAAGAAAGACATAAGCCATAGGACTATCAAAAAATGATTTTAATTCCCGTTTAAAAATTATTAGAGAGTTGTTCATTTATTAATCTCACTAGTGTTAGTTAAATTTCTGAATATATCTTCAAGGTTCTGTTTTGTTGAAAACATTTCTAGGATTGTCCATTCTTTTTCAACAGCATATTTAAATATATCCGCCCTTGGATCATTATTTTTCGAGTATCCGATACTGATTTTGGTAAATGATTTTTCTTTAGAAATTGATTTTATATCAACCGAAGGTATTGTCGCCTTCATATCTCTGATATCATTTTCATCAGCATTTGTAACATCCATACTTAATTCAGTTTTTGCATTTGAGTCTGATAATAGAGAATCACTCGAACCATCAGCAACTATTGAACCTTCATTAATGATAATTATTCTATCAACGGTAGCCTGGATCTCCTGCAGAATATGTGATGACATGAGAACAATTTTTTCTTTACCCAGCTTACGTATTAATTGTCGTATCTCAACAATTTGATTAGGATCTAATCCGGTTACTGGCTCGTCAAGAATCAGAATTTTTGGATCATGAATCATTGCAGCTGCAAGTCCAATTCTTTGCTTATAGCCTTTAGAACAGTTTCCTATTGTTCGGTGAGCAACAGCATTGAGTGCGCATTCTTCGACTACCTTTTGAAAGGCTGATTTAAAATTTTCTTTTGGTATCCCTCTAATCTCTGAAATGAATTTTAAATAATCATGTACTCTCATTTCACTATAGAGTGGATTTAACTCTGGAAGATAGCCAATGTCTTTTTGAATTTCTGATGTATTATCCTGTATGTTTATATCATTATAGAAGACATTTCCTGCGCTGGGAGAAATATAGCCAGTCATTACTTTTAGTGTGGTGCTTTTTCCGGCACCATTTGCACCGAGAAAGCCAACGACTTGACCGTCAGTAAGATCAAATGATATTGACCTAACCGCTTTTACGGTCCCATAATTTTTTGATAAATTTTCTACCCTAATCAAAAGATAATTCCCTTTTTTCCCTGATATATATGATTAAATATTTAAAAAGTTCCATGTTTTTTCGGTGGCAATATTAACATATAATACTTCATTCTTGTAAAGTGTTTTTTTAATTATTATTATTTTTTATTATTATAAACAATCAGAATGTCATTATATATGATAATAAAATATCTTGACAATAGGATATAATTAAAAATAACTTTGACCAACTGATATGAGAATATCATCGTTGTCGACAACAACACAAAATCAAAAAAGGAGATTAAAATGAAACGTTTCTATAGATTATTTATCTCTCTTCTTGTTATCGTAGGTATCGTTGCAGTAGCACCTGCTACTACAGTTAAATCTGATAGCGAACAATGTATTACTAACGCAGGTTCTTGTGGAGGTGAGGAAGTTGTTTATGCAGCTGCAGATATCAAGAAAAAGAAAAAGAAGGGTAAGAAACTTAAAGGTAAAGCCGGAAAAGGAAAAAAAGGCGGTTGGGGCAAATGGAAGTCTAAGTGGAAGAAAAAGAAAACATCCAACTAATACCTTACATTATCTTATAAAAAAGGCGCTTTCAGCGCCTTTTTTATTTTTTAGGAATTAGGTTGTTGATAATATTATTTTTAGATTATTACATCACTATAATTAATTGATATAGGAAATGAAGAATGTTAAAGAGATTAGATTTAATACACCTGATTGCCTTTTCACTATTATTTAGCAGTATTTATGCGCAAGATGAGGAAGAGAGTGGTAGTCAATCCTCACAGGATTTATATGTTGCTTTTGACCAGACCAGTGGAAATACAAATAACTTGGTTACTGGTTTAGAATATAGCTACTCGCTTGTTGGCGACATGGGCCCTCTTACAGATACTGAATTTTCAGTTTCACTTGGTGGCAACTATGCTACACTTGAACAAACACCTTATGCGCTGGATGGAAACGTACACACTCAGTTTGATCTTTGGGCAAACCAAAAATATTCACCTTTCTTTTTCTTTGACTATTCATTTGATCGCTCTCTAGGTCTGATAAATAGGACTGACTGGGCAGTTGGTGGAAAAATGAGAATTGGCAATATCTTTTCTGTAAGCTATGCTTATATGTTTGAGGAAGAAGAATATGACTCAGTGGAAACCTTTTCAAGACATTCAATTAGACCTAAGATCAAGCTCGTTTTAGCAGACGGTGCCTTTTTTATGGACTGGAGAGCATTTTATAAGCCAAAGGTTGATGATACAAATGACTACTTATTAGAAAATGTGATCGTCTTTTCTATTGCAACATTCTATGATGCTCTTTCTGTTGATATTACTCTAAGTCATAGTTTTAATAGCAAATATGAGGGAAATAACAAAGTCTTAAAGCCAATGGAAGAGTGGGAAAGCGTGTTCGACCCTGATTATGGAGATTTCATTGCCCAAGAAACTTATTATAAAGATACAGATATAACTGCATCTATTGGACTGAGCTTATCTTTTTAAATATCTGATATAGCTTAAAATTATTTAATATATCAGGGCGTAGAGGTAACTTTACGCCCTTTCTTTTTATTATGGATTATAAACACAAAGATATAGAGGCTAAGTGGCAAAATTACTGGGAAGACAATAAAAGCTTTCGTGCTGTAGAATCGGATGACAAAGAAAAATTCTATATTCTCGATATGTTTCCTTATCCATCTGGATCTGGTTTACATGTTGGACATCCATTAGGTTATACAGCCACCGATATATATTCACGCTATAAAAGGCTCCAGGGCTATAATGTGCTTCACCCCATAGGCTGGGATGCATTTGGTCTTCCTGCAGAACAGTATGCGCTAAAAACTGGTACACATCCAAGAGTAACTACCGAAAAAAATATAGATAGATACAGAAAACAATTAAAAAGTTTGGGCTTCTCATATGACTGGGATAGAGAGATAAATACAACAGAGCCAGGTTATTATAAATGGACTCAGTGGATATTCCTTCAGCTTTATAAAAAAGGACTTGCATATGAGGCTGAAGTTCCAGTTAACTGGTGCCCAGAGCTAAAAGCCGTTCTATCTAATGAGGAAGTTGTAGATGGTAAATCAGATATAGGCGGGCATCCTGTACACAGAAAACCCATGAGGCAGTGGATGTTTAAAATAACTGACTATGCTGAATCCCTTTTAGATGGCCTAGATGATCTAGACTGGCCAGAGAGTGTAAAAGAGTTACAGAGAAATTGGATCGGAAAATCAGAGGGTGCTAGAGTAAACTTTAATTTAAATACTATAAATAAAGATATACCAGTATATACTACGAGACCAGATACATTATTTGGTGCTACATATATGGTACTATCTCCAGAACATCCACTTGTAGATGAATTGACCACCGAAGAGAATAAAGAAAAGACAGATTTGTACAAAAAATTAGCCTCTACCAAATCAGATTTTGATAGGGGCAAGGTAAACAAAGATAAAACGGGGGTGGAACTAGGTACATTTGCCATCAATCCTGTGAATAATGAAAAAATTCCAATTTGGATTGCTGATTACGTACTTATGAGCTATGGTACTGGCGCTATTATGGCAGTGCCTGGACATGATGAGCGAGATTATGAGTTTGCGAAAAAATTTAACCTTCCAATTATTGAAGTAGTTTCTGGTGGAAATATTGATAGTGGAGCATACACAGATAGCCATGATGGTGCTATGATTAATTCTTCAAATACCAGAGGATTAAATCTAAATGGGAAAAAAGTTAGTGATGCAATAGAAAGCACAATCAAGTGGTTGGAAGAAAATGAAAAAGGGCAAAGAACAATACAATATAAATTAAGAGATTGGCTATTTTCTCGTCAGAGATATTGGGGTGAACCTATGCCAATTATCCATGGTGAGAATGGGGAAATTATAGCACTTAATGAATCTGACTTACCTTTAACATTACCAGAGGTGAATAAATATGAGCCAACTGGAACTGGTGAGTCGCCTTTGGCAGGTATAGATGACTGGGTAAACACAAATCTCGGCAAAAGAGAAACCAATACAATGCCACAGTGGGCAGGTTCATGTTGGTATTATCTCCGATATACTGACCCTTTAAATGAAGATGCCGCCTGGGATAAAGAAAAAGAAAGCTATTGGATGCCTGTGGATTTATATGTTGGTGGGGTAGAGCATGCTGTCTTACATCTTTTATATTCACGTTTTTGGCATCATGTATTGTATGATTTGGACTTAGTATCTACAAAAGAGCCGTTTAAAAAACTTTTTAATCAAGGTATGATAGGTGGTGAAGATGGTCAGAAAATGAGCAAATCACGTGGTAATGTTGTAAATCCAGACGATGTTGTAGAAAAGTATGGAGCAGATAGCTTTAGGATATATGAAATGTTTATGGGGCCACTAGATAAGTCAAAACCATGGAGCACGAAAGGGTTGCAAGGCTGTTATCGTTTCACAAAAAAGATTTGGAGACTTTTTACCGAGGATAAAACAAAGATTGTTGATGATAAACCAGCACAAGAGACACTTAGAAAATTGCATCAGACAATTAAAAAAGTAACCGTAGATCTAGACAACCTTAGTTTTAATACTGCTGTATCTCAGATGATGATCTTTGTAAATCATATGATAGGTCAGGATTATTATAACAAAAAAGTACTGGACTCTTTTTTAATTATTTTAAATCCTTTTGCGCCACATTTATCTGAAGAGCTTAATGAGTTGATGTTTAGAGATGATTATGCTCCATTGTCAGATAAAGAATGGCCACAATTTGATGAGACACTTATTGTTTCAGAATCAATTACAATCGTGGTTCAAATTAATGGAAAAACAAGAGGCACGATTGATGTCGATGCTAACACTCGGGAAGAAGATATTTTTAATATGATTCTAGAAAATGATAAATTCACTAAATATTTAGATAATATGAATATTATCAAAAAGATTTATGTGCCAAGCAGATTGGTAAATTTTGTAATAAATTAGTTAATTAGATTTAGTACATCTATGGAGATACAATTATGAAAATTAAGTTTCTAATAATAATGACTGGATTGCTATCGTTAAACATAATAAAAGCCAATAAAGCAGTCTATAATCAAATTGAAAATGATCATAGAATTAGGAATTTTGCTTTTATAGGTCCTTTTCCAAAAACATTTAATGGTGACTCGCTGGTTAAAATTATTAATAGCGATAAATTTTCGATGAATAATAGTGTTGCATATAAAGGGAAAGCATATAACTGGGTAAATGCTCACCCCGCTAACGGATCAATCGGTTTTCATAATATATGGCAAATTTTCCCAGATATAAAAATTGGCGAAATTGTTATAGGATATTCTATCGTGAATTCGAAAAAAGATCAAGAAGTTAATTGTGAAATAATAAACCAGTGGTATTGCTCGGCTAATATTTATATTAATTCTAATAAAGTATATGATCGAGCCACACATAAACCTAACTCATTCATAAAGGGGAAATTAAATAAGGGTAATAATAATGTTTGTTTAAAGCTCGTTTCATTAGGTGAGTCGGCAATTCATCTTCAAATGTTTCCGGATTCAAGAATTGAGATTTCTGGTAAAATTACCGATAGCAATGGAAATCCCACTCCATTCGCAAGGGTTAGATTTTATGAAGTAAATAAAGAAAATTGGTCCGGAGCTGATGCAGATATAAATGGTTTCTATAATTTTGATATTTTCCCAGTGAATGAAAATGGTGAATACATAGCATATGTATATGCTAGCCAAAAAAATTATAGCTCAAAAATTATTACTGGATTAAAAAAAGGTGATCGTAAAAAGATAAATCATATAGTTTCTGAGAAGGTTAAAATTAAAGGAAAAGTATTGAATCTGGATGGCAAAGGTCAACAATATGGTGTGGTAGTACAAGCAGTAAGAATAAACGAATATGGTATAGAAGATGATAAATACTTATTTACCGAACACACATCTAAGGAAGGACAATTTTCATTTAATAATTTACCATTATCGTTTAACTATCATGTTAGGATACACGGTAAAAATGATTTCATTTACTTTGAAGAAGAAAATGGAAAAAAGAAAGTATTTAATTTAAAAAATAGGAATAAAGGTTATGAAGATCTAGAAATAAAGGTTCCAAGAATGTCCAAAGGAACTTGGAGCCAGATAACCTATACTGATGGTATGCAGAGTAATTATACAGCTTCAAGCTTGATTGATAATGATAATAAAATATGGTTCGGTTCATATACTGGAATATCTATTTATGATGGTCAAGAAATTAAGAATGTTAACCAGCATGATGGACTGCCACAAAAACCAATTATGGATATATTTCAAGATAATAATAATCGTGTCTGGGCAGCAGCAGCTCATCCACAGTGGAAAAATGAGGGTGGATTAACTTTATTTAAAGGTGATAATATAGAAAAAGTTTTTTCGGAAAATGATGGACTAACATATAAAAGTATAACCTCTATAGATCAAGATGTAAACGGAAACTTGCTTATTGGAGGTAATGGAGGCTTCTCAATGTATGACGGTAAAGATTTTAAGACCTTTAATTCTAATGATGGGATACCCATGGGAAATGTTAATGCGCTCATGGTAGAAGGAACTAATATTTGGATTGGTACATTAGATGGTTTAGCACTGTACAATGGGAAAAAATTCAGAGTATATACAATTGACGATGGATTAAGTCATCAGTGGATAAATTGTATTAGAAAAGGGCCTGATGGTAATATTTGGATAGGAACTAATGCTGGTGGTTTAAATATTTTTGACGGAACAAAATTTTCTACCCTTTGGTATAAGCACGGATTAAATAATCAGGTGAATGACGTTTATTTTGATGAAACTGGAAATGCTATAATTTCTACAGAGGGCGGTGTTTTTAAGTATAATGGTAAAACCTTTGTAAGACTAGACCCTAAAACTGCAGGGTATGATTTCGAACTTAATGTTGGAGGTATGATTAATCGTTCAAAAGATGGAATATATTGGTTTACTGATAACAGCGGTTCCGGTGCGGTCAAATTTGACCCTAGTTCAATTATTAATACGACCGCCGCAGATAGTTTTCCAGGATCCGGAATTCTTGATATGGGAGTTGATAAAAATAGAAATCTCTGGGTAGCAACAAATG
>CAZYDX010000044.1:0-13978 GCA_964646455.1 uncultured bacterium
ATGAATTAATAACAACTTGGAGATATAAGCATCATCTTTTGGCAACGCGCATGATTGGAAAGAAAATAGGCACTGGAGGATCTGTAGGAGCATCTTATCTTAAAAAAGCTACAGGCAAACATCGTGTTTTTGATGATCTAAATACCCTAACTACATTTTTAATACCAAGGTCAGATTTGCCTAGTCTTCCTGATCGTGTTTTAAAAAGCCTAAGTTTTCATTATGAAAATATTAATACAAAAGAGGATTAATTTTTTTCTAATATTTGTAATCCTCTTTTGATTGTATCTTTCAGGATAGCATCTTTGGTGAATTTTTTTATATAGTTACGAAGGTATTCTATTTCCGTATTTAATGATTTGTCACCTAGAATAATTTCATAGATATTCATACACAACAACCATTCTTTTGGATAGTATTTGTATAGTTCATCTAAAATGGGCATATAATTTTTATTTGGTGAATTATTTTTTTTGAGTTTTTTTACCTGTATATATAGTTTATTCAAATGCATATTTTCTGAACTTATATTAGAAGATTGATGTGTAAGTGAATTGGGATCAGATTTAGAATTATAATAATTACTCCAATCAGCAGGTCCACCAAAAACGGAGACTATTTTATTCCCGCAGGCTAAATCATAGGTGCCCCATTCTGGTTTAAACAAATAATTATCATTTAACTTCACCGAACAATTCTCCATACTAATAATAATAGGCCTACCATCTAATTTCAGAATATTAATTATTAAACCTGAAATAATGAGTCCGCCTAAAAAGGTTAGTTTGGTTTGACTACCTTTTTCAATACCCAAAGTAAATAGCTCGTTTTTGCTAAGTTTATGGATAGGCAAACTCACCTCTGATAATATACCAATAGCAGCGCCATAACCTTCTGAGTGATAGCTTGTTCCGTGTCCATCTATCTCCGTATTATTATATGAAAGCTGAACATTTTTATCATAGTTCAAGTATATAATTTTTCCATTTTTGTCATTCACGTAATTTTTTATTATTCCAGATATCTGAAGCCCCGAGTTATATACAGATGTTGTGACATTTTCTGCTTTTATTGCTTTTTCAATTCCTGATTTTCCACCTGTTTTGTAGGCCATTGTTTTGCTGTATTCATTTAAAATATTTTTTAGATTTTTAAAGTTTTTTGTAACAAAGAGTTGAGGCTGTGGTTCTGTAATGTTGTAGTCTTGTTTAATACAGTCAATGGACATCGGAAATTTTTTTATTTTATTATCAAGGCATTCTATACTTTCACCAACTGATGACAAAAGACCAGCACCATAAATTTTTGGGTTTTCCATTTCTCCTATTAGCCCATATTCAATTGTCCACCAATTCATTTTTGCTAATTCATTTGCTTCGCTAACCCAATGATCTTCTAAAGATATTTTTTCAAATTCTTTTTCTATTTTCTCTAATTCATACGGGTCTGTATTTGGATTCTCTTTCATATCTGACAATTTTCTTATTATGTCATATTGATTTGAGTCCTGTTTAGATTGTATTGCTTTATGTGCAATTTTTCCATACAAACATAGATATTCTGCATAGTCATCATCAGCAATAATTGGCGCATGTCCCGCTGCTTCGTGTATTATGTCTGGAGCAGGAGTATATGTTATATGTTCATTGGTTCTAATGTCCACCGCGATTGGCAACACTTTTTTAGATAGAAATTCCATAAAAATAATAGGGGGTATAAATCCCTTAACAGTAACAGCTCCCCAGTTAAACTCATCTAGTCTTTTGTCCATTCCATCTACATGCGGTATGTGGTTCATCGGGATACCAGTCATTTCTAGTCCTTCAACATATGATTTATGAGCATGCTTTTTAAAAAAAGGTACGGAGATTTTCATAATATATCTCCATACGGCTTGGTCTATCTCCGTATATAATGTATAATCTTGAGAAACAGTATACTCAAGTAAGCGTTGTGGTAGGTTTTCACGTGCTTTGCTCATTGGCTATAATAATTACATCCTAAAAACCAAACTTAAAAAAGGTTAATAACGTAATAACAGGTTAAAATAAAAAATAAAAAAAAGATACCTTTTGTGTACCAATAAAATAAAATGGTTCTAAATTCCGGCCACTTTTTGATATCTTTATAGTATAAAATTTAATATTCCGGAGTAGCTCAGTTGGTAGAGCAGGTGGCTGTTAACCACTTTGTCGGGGGTTCGAGTCCCTCCTCCGGAGCTCTTTTTTAAGCAGTATATAAATAATTTTTGATAAAATATATTATACCACTAATCATTTTCATGAGTTCTTGCGCAAAAGTTCCACCAGATGCTAAAAAAATTCCGTATGATATGGAAAGTCATGGGCATAAGAGAATAGATAATTACTATTGGATGCGTCTAACTGATGAACAGAAATCAGCAAAATCATATGATGCTCAAACCCAGAGTGTTGTAGACTATATCGAGGATGAAACTGACTATATTAATAATAGTCTAAAGCATACAAAACCACTTCAAGAAACGCTCTATGATGAAATGGTTGGGCGTATTAAAAAAGATGATCAATCTGTTCCTTATTTTGAAAATGAGTACTATTACTATAGCCGATATGAAAAGAAAAAAGAATATCCTATATATTGTAGAAAGTATAAAAGTCTAGAAAATGATGAAGAGATTATACTTGATGTTAATATTTTAGCTGATGGTCATGATTATTTCGCTGTGGGTGGGATGTCTGTGAGCCCGGACAACCAATGGTTAGCATATGGAACCGACACTCTTAGCAGAAGATTTTATAATATATTTTTTAAAAACCTAATTTCAGGTGAAATATTAGAACAAACTATCTCCAATACTACTGGCGGTGTAGCTTGGGCAAATGATAATAAAACTGTTTTTTATACCTCTAAAAATGAAATAACACTACTAGGAGAAAAAATATATCGACACAAGGTAAATACTGATAGCAAGAAAGATGTGTTGGTATATACTGAAAAAGATATAACCTATTATAATGGAGTCTATCGTTCCAAGTCTGGTAAATATATAATCATCTATAATAGTAGTACTTTGGTAAGTGACTATCATATTATGAGCGCAGATAATCCAAACGGGGAGTTTATGAACTTTACCCCAAGGGGAGTAAAACACGAATATGTCATCCAACATTATAGGGATTATTTTTACATTATTTCAAACATTGATGCTCCTAATAATAGACTAATGAAAACAGATATAAATTCCACAGATATATCAAACTGGGAGGAAGTCATTGGTCACCGTGAAGATGTACATCTTTTAGGGTTAGAGATTTTCCAGAACCATTTAGTACTTAGTGAGAGGAAGGAAGGTTTACGCGCAATTAGAATAAAAAACATGAAAACAGGTAAAGATGATTATATAGATTTTGAAGAACAAACCTATTCAGCATATATCTCTACAAATGAAGAATACAATACAAACATTTTAAGATATAGTTATTCATCTATGTTAACGCCTTCTTCTGTCTATGATTATAATATGGATACGGGAGAAAAAAAATTACTCAAGCAAAGAGAGGTTGCCGGGAAAGGTTATGACCAGGGCTTGTATAATGCCGAAACTGTATATGCTGTTTCTAGAGATGGCGAAAAAATCCCTATTTATCTTGTTTACCGCAAAGACCTGAAGAAGAAAGGTGCTCAGCCGTTATTGTTATATTCATATGGATCTTACGGTTCGACATCAGATCCTTATTTTAGTTCAACCCGTTTAAGCTTATTAGACCGTGGTTTTATTTATGCATTAACAAATGTGAGAGGTAGCCAAATATATGGGCGTAAGTCATATGATGATGGCAAATTATTAAAAAAGAAAAATACATTTTTTGATTTTATTGATGCAGGAAAATTTTTGGTTAATAAGGGCTATACAAGTCCTGATCAATTATTATGCTCCGGTGGTAGTGCGGGGGGACTTTTAATTGGAGCGGTTGTGAATATGAATCCAGGATTGTGGAAAGGTGCAATTGCTTCAGTACCATTCGTTGATGTGGTAACGACTATGTTAGACCCCTCGATTCCTCTTACTTCAAATGAATGGGATGAATGGGGTGATCCACGAAAAGAGGATTATTATAATTATATGTTATCCTATTCACCATATGATCAGATTGGTGATATAAAATACCCAAATATGTTGGTAACATCAGGCTTTTTTGATTCTCAGGTACAGTACTGGGAGCCACTGAAGTATGTGGCAAAACTTAGAGATCATTGGTTGGGTAATAATAAATTATATCTTTATATGAACATGGATACAGGGCACGGAGGTAAATCAGGGAGATTCCAAATTTACAGAGAGGTTGCCCTCGAGTATGCTTTTTTGCTAGACCTGGTTGGTGTTAATAAATAAAAAAACAAAACTCTTTTAATTATGCATAATACAGTAAAGGAATATGTTACCATAACCATTGCTGTATGTATTTCGGTTTTAGTTGCTCTTGCTTGTGCACAGGGTAGCCTTATTGCTGGTGAGTACCCGGTCCTTTTCATTTGTTTATTTACTTCATTCGTAATTCAGTGGCTTGTGTTTTTACCATCCTATTATTTTAGCACAGAGCGTTTTTATGACATAACTGGAACCGTCACTTATATCATTATCATTCTAACAGCGCTATATCATAAAAGTAACTTTATAGGTCAACGATCTGATTTAAGATCATTCTTAATTGCAATTTTTATTTTAGTCTGGGCAGTAAGACTAGGGAGCTTTCTATTTCTACGGGTACTAAAAGATAAAGAAGATAGAAGGTTCAGCGAATGGAAAAAATCTTTTCACATGTTTATTCGAGTTTGGACCTTGCAAGGACTATGGGTTTTTTTAACCTCCATTGCTGGGGTAACTGCTATCACATCTAGAAAGATAATCGATCCAGATATTTTTTTATATATTGGATCATTATTTTGGTTATTTGGCTTTTTATTTGAGTCTATTGCAGATTATCAGAAAAGAAAATTCAGGTCAGAAAATCCAAAACAATTTATATATACTGGTTTATGGTCATTATCGAGGCATCCTAATTATTTTGGCGAGGTTATTTTATGGTGTGGGGTTGCTCTCATAGCCTTCCCAACTTTGACTGGGACCCAGCTTGTAAGCCTTGTTTCACCTATTTTCGTGTATTTATTATTAACCAGGGTTAGTGGGGTTCATATTTTAGAAAAGCACGCAGACAAAACATGGGGTAAGAAAAAAAACTATAAAAAATATAAAGAAAAAACCCCTGTGTTATTTCCTAGAATATTTAAATAATTATAATAATTAGGTTCCAATATGATGCGTATTTGTTTTTTAATATTAATAGTTATTTTTTCACAAATTAGATCGCAAGAAGATCTCACATATCAATATCCCCCTGAAGAAATCTTAAAATTAGTTGATGTGAGCATGCCCCCGCGTGTTCTTATGGATGAGAAAAAAAATTATATGATATTTCTTTATCGAGATACGTATAAGACAATTGAAGAATTATCCGTAAAAGAAATGCGTTTAGGTGGCTTGAGAATCAATCCAAAAACAAATATTGGTAGCAGAATAAACTACTATAATAATATAAAAATTTCTTACCGGGGTAAAGGCAAGTCTAAGCCTAAACAAATTAAAGGAATGCCATCAAATCCTAGGATATCAAATATTAAATGGTCTCCAGATCAAACAAAAGTTGCATTTACAAATACTACCAGAGATGGCGTAGAACTATGGTATCTTGATTTAAAAAAAGGAAGAGTTAATAAACTAACGGATCCTGAACTTAATGCTAATTTAGGAAATGTAATTAACTGGTTCCAGGATGGTAAATCACTATTAGTAAAATTTGTACCACCTAAAATGACAAAAATATTAAATGCAGATGAGTTAATTCCTGTAGGCCCAAGAGTTTCCACTAATGATGGAAAAAAAGCACAGAATCGTACATATCAAGATATGTTAAAAAATAAAAATGATGAGAAAAATTTTGAGATATTAGCTACATCTGAACTGTATAAAGTTTCTCTAAGAGGTGAAAAAAAATTATGGAAAATGAGAGATATGTATAACAACATAAGCATCTCACCAAATGGTGATTATGTCTTGGTATCATTGGTTCGAAAACCATTCTCTTATTTAGTCCCTTACTCTCGTTTCCCTTCAAAATATATTATTTATTCAATAGATGGGAAAAAAATCAAACTCTTATCGGAGGTGCCTCTCATAGAGGATTTGCCAAAAGGTTTTATGTCTGTAAGAAATGGTGATAGAGGTTTTTCTTGGAGGCTTGATAAACCAGCATCTATCTATTATGTTAATGCGCTCGATGGAGGAGACCCGAAAAATAATGTGAATTTCCGTGATCAAATTTTTCAACTTGACGCTCCCTTTGACAAAGATCCAATCAAGATCCTAAAAACGGAAAATAGATATTATCGTATAAGTTGGTGTAATGATAATCTGGCAATAGGATTTGACTATTGGTGGAATAATAGAAATACAAAAACATACTTATTTAACCCTTCCAAGCCGATGGAAGAACCATTGGTAATCTCAGATAGAAACTATCAGGATCGATATAGTGACCCCGGGAAATTTGTTAAAAAAAGGAATAAATACGGAAGATCTACATTAGCTATAAAAAATGATAACCTATTTCTTTTGGGAGATGGTTTTACGGCAGAAGGGCAATTCCCTTTTTTAGATAAGATTAATCTTAATACAATGGTAAAAGATAGGCTATATGAATCAAGAATAAATGATAAAAAAGAATCCCTACAAGATTATATGATAGACGAAGAGAAGATTTTAGTTCGAATTGAGTCTCCGAGTGACTACCCTAATTATTATTTTAGAAGCCTGAATGATGATAATCTAGACCAGGTTACTTCCTTTTCTAATCCATTCATAAGTCTTAAAAATGTTTATAAGGAGCTTATAAAGTATAAAAGACAAGACGGTCTAGAATTATCGGCAACATTGTATTTGCCAGATGGTTATGATATGAATAAGAAAGAGAAGTTGCCAATGATAATGTGGGCATATCCTCGAGAATTTAAAGATAAATCTAGCGCTTCACAGACCACTCAAAATCCAAATAAATTTACCTATCCTTATTGGGGATCACCTATTTATTGGCTAACTAGAGGTTATGCAATTTTAGATGCTGTTTCATTTCCTATTATAGGTGTAGGTGAAGAGGAGCCTAATGATGAGTTTCGCAGCCAATTGGTTAACAATGCTAAGGCGGCAATTAATATAGTAGATAGTTTAGGTTATATTGATAAGGATCGCGTTGCGGTCGGAGGACATAGTTATGGTGCGTTTATGGTTGCAAACTTACTATCCCATTCTGATCTTTTTGCCGCAGGGATTGCGCGAAGTGGAGCATACAATAGAACCTTAACCCCATTTGGATTTCAGAGTGAGGAGCGAACCTACTGGGAAGCACCAGAAATATATTATCAGATGTCTCCATTTATGCATGCTGATAAAGTAAGAAGCCCTATATTATTAATCCATGGTGAAGAAGACAACAACTCTGGTACTTATCCATTGCAAAGTGAGAGATATTTTAATGCTTTAAAAGGATTAGGTGCCAAAGCCCGGCTGGTAATGCTACCTAAAGAGAGCCACGGATATAGAGCAAAAGAAAGTATTCTTCATTTGCTTTGGGAACAGGATCAATGGCTAGAAAAGTATGTAAAAAATAAAGTAGCTAAAAATTAATAGCTCAAAAAGAAATTATATTTCAATATTTCGATTCCATTGTTCGCATAATAATTGATAAAGTTCCCGTTCGTTCTTATGAACGTTTTTATCTAACATTATGACTTCTTTAAATAGTGAGAGGTATGCATCTTTCATATCATCATCTATTTTACTATTTAGAGACTTGCTGAGGTTAACCACAAAAGTCTTGACCTCGTCTATTCCTTTTTCAAGTATACTATTTAAAAATTGAGTTCTTAATTTTAACAGCTCCTGGTCTTCATCGTCATATCTATCAAGTATAATGTCTAAATATTTTTTTTCGTCAGATGAGTATTCATAGTCACAGTTCGATATAACATATGCAATGTCAAACATAACAAGCTCTAGCAAGTGATTTGTTTTGTCAGCCATAGTTTTAATCTAATTTATTCACTAATATTTTGAACACATTCTACTGGTTGTCTTACGCCATCAACATACCCCTCTTTGACTTTTACTCCATAGGCCATAATTCTTACAAGATGTTTGTTCAATACGTTATAGTTAAAATCAATTTTTTCTTCTATATCATCTAACCTTTGAATAATTGCCGTGTTTTGTTCAGACTGATTAGGTCTAGATCCATAAAATAAAACTAGAGACAGACAAAGAAAAAGTCCTGAGGCAAAACCTTTAAAATAGTCATTCATAAAATTTCTCCTAAATGATATGTTTTTTCATAATCTATATTCAATATTACGAAAAACATTATGTCTAGTTTGGGTTTTTATTATTCCTAGTTAGACCTAACCCGGAAGGGATAATTTGGTCGAATTTGCTTCTAGACTCTTTTATTTCGAAACTAATAGGTAGCTCTTTTTCGGCTTCACTCATCGCGAAAAACGAGAACTGGATCTTCTTTTTTTGATTTTGTTTTATATCACCAAGGTCAAAACTGGATTTGCCCGTATTAAAAACAAAGTCACCATAAAGAACAGCGATGTTTACATTTTTAGCGATCTGTTGTCCATTGTTTCTAACATACATTGTTGCCTCAATAACTTCCGCAGGCTCTATCAGTCCATTTTTATTGCTCTTATCATTAATTTTAATCTCGGTAATAATCAACTCAGGACTGGTGAGAGATTTAGTATTAATTGAAATCAAATTGGAAGCATCAAAATCATGGCCAAACGTTTCAGTGATATATGCGGAGATTGATACTGATTCTGTTAGCATTAGCTCTGATGCAAAAATAGAGACACTGACTTCTTTGGCTTCTCCAGGCAATAGTTTGTGAATAATATTTAAACCATCAATTATTAGGCCCCCAGAATAATTATCAAGTTCTAAAAATATTTCAATTCCTTGGGCATTCCCCTTACCATTATTAGACAGCATAATAATTAATTCAGCAGTATCATTTGTCTCTAATGTATCCTTACCTTTCAATAGTCTAAGGCTAGCAGATTTGACGGAAAGTGCAGGAGGCGTTTTTGTCTTTTTATAGTCAGGGTAAGTGGCTCTTAGATGGCGGTTTACATTTTTAAGGCGAATTTTTTTTATAAATTCATCACCGCGCCAGATACCAGACTTAATTGTATCTCCTAGGAAAATAATATATCCCTGTCCATCGCGGATGTTATTTCTGAATTCACCATTAAAAATTTCACCATTATTATATGTATATTGACCTAGTCCATGTTGCTGGTCTCTTTTGAAATGTCCTCTATATTCTTCACCATTTTTAAAGGTGTAGACACCCCTACCTCTTTTAACACCGGATTTAAACTTTCCCCGGTATGTATCACCATCAGGGTGTGTCCAATTCCCATGACCATCCTTTAATCCATTTTTATAGGATCCTTTGTATCGTTCACCATTAACATGAGAACCCATTTTTTTTGATAGTTGCTGGTCATTAGCTATTAGAAAGGTGAGGGCAAATAAGACCCCAGTTATTGATATGGTTTTTATCATAAGGGCGTTTAATTTACTAAAAGCGTAACTTTTTTGCGGATTATTTTAGTTTTTTTTTGTTTCTAGTGTTAAAAGTGTAATCTCTGACTCTACTCCCAATCTCATTGGCGGACCCCAATAACCAGTACCTCTGTTTACATATATCCATGTACCATTGTGATTGTGGAGTCCTGCAGTGTACGGGTTTGCCATTCTAACCGCATATATAAATGGCCAGAATTGGCCTCCATGTGTGTGCCCAGACAGTTGTAGATCGGTTTTAGCATCATGAGCTCCATAAATGCTCCATGGTTGGTGGGCTAGTAATATTTTTGGTATATCTTTTGGTGCCCCATGAAAGGCCTTTCCTGCATCGCTTTTATGCTCAGGCTTTATAGTGCTACTTCTATAATCAGTTACTCCTCCCAAAGTCATTGCGTCTTTTCCTTTTTTTATGATTTCGTGACTGTCTATAAGGTTGGTCATTCCTAATTGATCGGTCTTGTCAAGCCAGTGGTCAACGCCAGAGTAATATTCGTGATTTCCAGTAACAAAATATTTGCCAATGTTCGCGTGTAAATCTTTTATGGGTTCAACATGTTTTGCCAGATATTTTACTGATCCATCTACTAAGTCACCGGTGATTGCAATAATGTCTGGATTTAAATTATTCACCTGTTCAACGACTTGTTCAACATACCCTTTTTTAATCGTTGGGCCTATGTGTAGATCAGACACTTGTGCAATGGTAAGCCCATTTAAATTTTTCCCAAGCCCATCGATGGGCACAGTGGTTTTCATAATGGTTGCTCCTTTTCGAGCATTATAAAGACCTGTCAATGTTGATGCGCTAGTGCTAGTAATAATACCAATACTCAACAATTTTTGAATGAACTCTCTTCTTTCAGGATCAGTTGGTGTGACAGAATATCCGAAAGCAGCTGGAACTTTAGATAATAGTCCAAAAATAAGATAGATTATATCTTTTGTTATTACTGTCAGAAAAGTAAGTACAAAAAAACCCAGACTGATATAACCCGCCCATGAAAACCAGTCAACAATTTCATCTTCAAGTCCTTTTGAGCGAAGAATGATCGGTATAATTGGCAAGGCAGCAAGTACCAAGATACAGCACCAACTGATAATTTTTAGGTTATGATTTAAATTTAAAAACGGAATAATTCTTAGGCCTACGACGCCATGAATTATTGAAAGAATTATAATTGCAAAAATAAAGAAAAAATTCATCGTACTATTATTTCATCGGCAAATATCCAGGAAGGTTTACCTGCGCCCGGGTGATAATTTGGGCAGGAATTAATGTTATATCCCCGCACTCTAACATATCGAGAGGCTATTTCATCCATTGAGTGATTAAACTCAAATATATCTTGTGTAAAACTAAAATCATTAGAAGGAAAAAATTCATGTAGTAGTTCAAAATTTCCCCCATCAACGGAGTGTTCAATTTGAATTTTTTTAGGTAAAAATATCCAGACAACTTGATCCTGTAGAAAACGTATTTTAACTGATTGAATATTTTTTAATTTCCCTAAATCAATGGTGGCATCTAGGTCTGTTGCTTCAAAGCCCTGCCATGATTTGTCACGATAGTTTACTGTTCCACCAATGCCATTCACTAGTGCGCTAATACTCTCTCCAGAATATTTCTGGTGAGGCTTATTTTTTAGCATCATGCTGCTTCCTATAGCAAGGTGATTAAATTTTACCACAGGAGGCTTGGTTCCGCATAAAGCCTCATAAGACTCACTGCCAACTCTGTCTGTTAGTTTATCTCCTAGGATAGATCTCGCTTTTTCACCTACAATTTGGAGCTCTTTAACAACACCCGGCAGATCTAATGCTAGGTCTATTTTTTCTCCTATATCTGATTCAAGATCATATAGTTCTAGGCCTGCTTTACCCTGTGAATATGCCCCGGGATGAAGGTTTTCTCCTGGTTTAACATTATTGTATGAACGGTAAACATGGGGAAACACAAGCTTGTACTTACCTTTTCTAATAGCAATAAGTTTTTCTCCATAGTAGTAGTACAATTCATTTCTCGGGTTTGCACCAGGGACATTATTCATAATTGGGACAAGACTTATACCATCAATTTTATTTTTTATATTTTTTTCTCCAGCAATCTCTGCGAGTGTAGGAAGTATATCTATTGTAGCCGCTATATTTGGGATTATTTGCCCTGATTTGATTTTTCCCGGCCAGCGCATAATACAAGGGACCCTTGCTCCTCCTTCCCACATGCTACCTTTGCCCTCACGAAGTGGGCCAGCAGACCCGCCCCATTTCCCATAATTAAGCCATGGTCCGTTATCGCTAGCATATATAATCAATGTGTTTTTATCTATGTTGTTCTTTTTTAGTGCATTAATAATCTCTCCAACAGACCAATCAATTTCCATGATGACATCACCATAAAGACCTAGCTTACTTTTTCCTAAAAACTTTTCAGAGGCTGCAATTGGTTGGTGTGGCATTGGATGTGGGATATAAAGGAAAAACGGATTGTCTTTATTTCTGTTGATAAAGTCTACAGCTCGGGCAGTGATTTTATTTGTTATCTGGCCTTGATCAGATAGTGTTTCTATCTTTTCAGATGGCTTGTTTCCCTCCCAAAATGACATGGGTGGATAGTAGCTCTTTTTCTCACCTGTTAGAGGTTTACCATCATAGTCTACGGGCCACATATCATTTGAACAGATTAGTCCAGTGTATTCATCAAAACCATTTTGAAGTGGCAGATATTTTTCACGGTGTCCTAGGTGCCATTTTCCAAATATTGCATTTGTATATCCACGCCTCTTAAGAATTTTTGCAATAGTCTCTTTGCTCGGGTCAAGACCCGTAACATTCCAAGGGCTTAGTGCTCCTTGTATTCCAACTCTTTCGGCATAGCTCCCTGTCATAAGTGAGGCCCTAGATGCGCTACAGACTGCTTGTGACACATAAAAATCAGTGAATAACATTCCTTCTTCTGCCATTTTATCAATATTTGGGGTTTCAAACCCTTCAGCCCCGTAGCATCCCAGGTCTCCATAGCCCTGATCATCGGTGAATATTATAATAATATTTGGACTTGAGGGAGTTTTGGCACAGCCCAAGAAAAATAGTAACAGCTGAGTTATTAAAATTAATCGCATAGGAATTTTTGTAAAATAATTATTAAAAATAGGTGGAAATTTAGCGCCATTCGGCTAAGAATATATTAGTATCGCCACGTTTTTTTTGATTTCGGTTAGATGCAAAAACAAGATATTTACCATTTTGGCTGAACATTGGAAAACCGTCAAAGCCATCGAAAAAAGTTATTTGCTCTAGATTTGTTCCGTCTGTGTTTATCGCATATAGGTCAAAGTCTCGTCCCTTTTCATCATGCATGTTTGAAGAGAAAACAATACGATTGCCATCAGGAAAAAAGAAAGGCCCGAAGTTTGCTGCGTTATTATCTGTTATCTGTGTTTTATTTGAACCATCTTCATTCATTGTCCAAAGCTGAAGAGCCATGGGCCTTATGGAATTATCTTTTAGTAGTGACATATAATCATTTTTTTCTTTTTCAGTTTCAGGGTAGTAGCTGCGCCACACTATTTTTTTATTATCATGACTAAAAAACGCTCCACCATCATAACCAAGTCTAGAAGTAAGTTGGGTTTTTTGAGAGCCATCTGCGAGCATTGTCCAGAGCTCAAGGTCTCCGCTTACCATGGATGTATAGACTATTTTACTTCCATCAAAAGCGTAGGTTGCCTCCGCGTCATAGTTGGGACTGTCTGTTAATCTTTCAATGTTGTTTCCGTCTATTGTTGCTTTGAAAATGTCAAAGTCTGGGTATAGTTTCCAGACATAGCCCCTGCTAAGGTCTGGTTTATCTGGACATGATTTTGAGCCAAGGTGGGTTGAGGCATAGATAAACTTTTTTGTTTTAGGGTACTCAAAATAACTGCAGGTGGTTGTCCCATCTCCCGTAGATACCATTCTAGATTCTCCAGATTCAATATCCATTATATAAATCTGATCACATAGACTATCTCCGTCATGTGCCTGGAAAATTAATTTAGTTCCATCAAAGTTAAAGTAAGCCTCAGCGTTTTCACCGGAAAAGGTTAGCTGTCTTATATTTTTGAAGTGAGTTTCGCCACCCTGGATTAACTCATTTGAGTACTTAGGATTCTTTTGACAGTTTGTCACTACAATCAGTATTGATATAACTAGAGCGCTTGTATTTTTCATTTTTACAGATTTGGTTGTTTTAAAATGTAAAACGTTCCAACAGAACCAGAAAGGACAATAAAAGATTTGATCCAAACTAAT
>CAZYDX010000044.1:14078-16710 GCA_964646455.1 uncultured bacterium
TAAGACCGATTGATATGATTACCAATGTTTTTTGAGCCTATAATAATTTTATACTCTGGCTGGATGTTATAAACAATCTGAACATCGCCCATTAGATAGGGTTTTACTGGGTCAGATGAGGACAGGTAGTCCCCAGATACAGGGTCAAATTCTTGTGGAAAATACTCCCCGGCACCTTTTAGATTGAGCGTAAAGAGAATCCTTTGATTCCATGGGGCATAAGATATCCTTCCACCAATTGAAAACGGCATTGTATTAGGGATTTTTTCTCCATCACCATCCTCATTTTTTACATAGTTGACTGTAAAACTGGATGATAGTGAGCTGGTAATTGTCCACTTTGTGATGAGCTCTATCCCAGTGAAGTATGCTTTTTCAACATTACGATAACTGAGTATACCAGACTCTAGGGCATAGTCTTTTATTAGGTTTGAAAAACTATTATGATAAATGAGAGCACTAGCTTGAAAATTATTCTTATTTCTGTATTCTGCGCCAAGTGTGAGACCCCTAGAAACCTCTGGCTTGAGGCCAGGATTTCCTTTTACGGTATATCCAAACTGAATGTGGTCCCAGTCAACCAGCGACTCCATAAAAGAGGGTGCTCTAAATCCGTGGCCATATGCAGTCCGGTATGTCAAATGGTCATTATACTTATATGCCAGGGCAAGACGCGGACTGACAACGGTGGTGTCTACATATTTATCTAGCCTGATACCTGATACTATGTCAAGGCCCGGGAGCAGGCTCCAGGCCGCTTGGTTAAAAATGCCCATGATATCTTTCTTTTGTTCTCCGCCATTGATTCTATCACTCTTGTACTGTGGGCTTGAAAACTCTAGACCACCATTTAGTGTAATGTTTTTTACATGGTGATTAAATAAGATTTCATACTCGGTATTGTTCTCCTTTGTGATATCATTTTTTTCTATCTGACCGTCGTTATTTTTTACTTCGTATTCTCTGATGTAGCTTGCTTTTCTCATTGTCTGATGGATGGAGCTGGTTTCCTTTATTTTCCAGGAGTGCGTTAGTGTTAGTTGGTCACGGGCGATGGTAGTGGCGTTGGTGTATAGCACTGTCCCACTAGAAAGTCTGGTTGTGCCCTCATCTTGTTGGTCAAAAGATTGTTGAGAGATATAAACCTTATGGTTTAAATGTGTCCAGGCCAGGTTTGTGTTGAGGTTGAGCTTGTCAATCCGGTCTGCACTGATATACTCAAACTGTTGCCCCTTTGTAAAATACTGGTAGGTAAGGTCATTTGAAAGGGTGATGTTTTTCAGGGGTAAAACGATGCTCCCATTAACCGTAGAGTTGACCGGCTCGTTATAGATCTCGCCTGGTGTTCCACCAAAACTACTGGCCCTGTAGCTTAGACCTAAACTTGGAAGCTCGCTCGGATCTTCTGTAATAATATTGATCACCCCGCCCATAGCGTCAGTGCCATAAACCGCAGACCCAGGTCCTTTTGTGATCTCTATTTTTTTTATACGGTTTGTGGAAACCTGGCTTAGGTCAACACGGTTGTTGAATCTCCCGGTAATCGGCTGATTATTTTTCAGGATCAGAATATACCTAGAGTCAAGCCCGAGCATGTTGAAGATCGCGCCGCCATCAACATTTACCGATGTTGACACGCCGGCCCTTTGGGCAAGCAGTTCACTGACGGTTATCGCCCCAGACTCTTTGATCTCTTTTGTCCCAATAACCTCTGTAGCGATCGGGACATCGCGCAGCAGGTACCCGCTACGGGTGCTGGTCACCACCACATCGTTCATCTGCAGCAGAGTCTCTTTCATTGAAACAGTAACACTTGTATCGCTAGAGCTAAATATTTGATAGTGGGAATCATAGGCAATGTGTTTGAATCTGATTTCCATAAGGTCTTGTTCAGGAATAGAAAGATTGAACCTCCCGTTTTCATCGGATACTGTCCCGCTTCCTGAAACCAGATCCAGAATATTAACAAGGGGTATTGGACTACCATTTTTTGAGTCCTGAACGATTCCGCTGACAGTTATATTCGCATGAACAACAGCCGCAAAAAAGAAGATAACAAAAGTAGCTCTAGTTAACATATAAAAATCAATCAAGGGGAAAGGTGTGGTATCTAGTTCGTATAAGTAGGGTCAGTGATTAGCTGGTTTAATAGCTTTTCAACATCTTTTTCGGAAACAGGCTCTTTCTTATTTCCCATAAAAACCAGACCCATGAACAAGCCACCTAGAGCCTTAAACATAAGGTCAGGTTTTATTTTCGGAAATTCTCCTGCTTTGACCCCATCTTCTAAGAGACCTTGAATCACACCGTAGAGTCGATGCTGATATTCTTTCCAAGGCTGGTTCTCTAGCTTAATCGCTTTCGGGGCGTTAAACAAAAACTCAAACAGGCCGGGCCTGTCTTGGGCAATTTCAGCGATTTTAATTAAGAGATTGACAAATGCTTGCCTAGGGCTTTTTTGATCTGCGATGATGGGCTCTAGCGACTCCCAAATTATTATCCATCCATCCTCTAGGATAGCAGAAAAAACATCTTCCTTTGATTTAAAATAGTAGTAGAGTGTTGCCTTTCCAAATCCAGATTGATGTGCGATCTCGTCCATGGTTGCGCCCTCTAAGCCTTTTGACTTGAA
>CAZYDX010000045.1:0-16613 GCA_964646455.1 uncultured bacterium
TGAAAATGCAGAGCATATCTAAAGCTTGGGAGTTTATTTTTGCCATGGGTGCTGGAATCGGGTTGGTGTTAATCTTGAGGTGGTTCTGGTGGCGGGTGAATGCCTGGAGCGAAATAACAGCTCTTGCTACATCCATTATCATTACAATTTCACTTGAAATAATTGCACTCATCCAAACTTTTACAAATCAAGAACAATACACTTTATTTGGCTCAAAACCCGTTCTTTTTGGTATAACTCTACAAATTCATCATAAACTAATGATCATTGTCCCTGTGGCTATAATGTCTTGGGTGACAGTAACATACTTTACAAAACCTGAACCAATGGAAAAACTAGAAGAGTTCTATAAAAGAGTACAACCTGGCGGATGGTGGGGACCCATAACAGCTAATTTTGAACACACCCTCCAGCCAGTAACCAAAGGAATTTTTGTATTATGGATAGCTGGCGTTCTGATGATATATGGATTTACATTTGGGATCGGCAATCTGATATTTCATAATTACAGTGCATCTGTTTTACTATTTGGATGCGCAGGGATTGGGTCTTACTTGGTGTGGAATAAAAGTCTATCTAAATTGAATTGAGCTATAATGTCCAAACCTAGAAGAATCTTAGCTATTGATATTTTTAGAGGGATGACAATTGCGTTAATGATCATCGTAAACAATCCAGGAAATTGGGCTCATATTTATGCACCCTTCAGACATGCGAAATGGCACGGGTGTACCCTCACAGATCTGGTTTTTCCTTTTTTCTTATTTATTGTAGGTGCTGCAATGCGGTTTGCTTTTGTTAGGTGGCACTCTTTTGCTTCTAAAGACTTTTATCAACACGTATTCTGGAGAACATTATCTATTTTTTTAGCTGGATGTTTTATTCACGCATATCCTTTTATTCAACAAGACTGGGATTGGAGCAGTTTCCGGATTATGGGTGTTTTACAGAGGATTGCACTTGCCTATGGAATTGCTGCGATAATGGTTATACATCTTGACCTAAAAAAGATACTTATTTCCGCATTAGGAATCCTTGCATTTTATTGGAGCCTTCTATGGATAGGTGGTGGTGGTGACCCTTACGGGTTAGAATCCAATCTAATCAGAAAAATTGATATTTTCATTCTAGGTGAAAAACATCTATATGGCGGCACTGGAATCCAATTTGACCCTGAGGGTCTTCTTAGTACGATTCCTTCTGTCGTGACTGTTTTAATTGGATATCTTGTCGGTGCAATGCTCCATACAACAAAAGATTTCTTAGATAATATTAAACGCATGTCAATATTTGGGGGAATACTAATCATATTAGGGCTACTATGGGGATTCATATTCCCTATCAATAAACAACTTTGGACTAGCTCTTATGTTCTCTTTACTGGGGGAATCGCAACATTAGTTTTAGCATTCCTTAGCTGGATGGTTGACATAAAAAAATTAGGAAAACCTTTATGGATATTTAAGGTATTTGGTACAAACTCGATTCTATTATTTGTCTTGTCAGGTCTATGGACAAAAACAATACTCAGAATAAGCTTCTCATTTAATGGGGCTGAGGTCTCAGGTTATTCTTACTTATACAAAAGTCTTTTCGTACCCTTTGCCGGAGATCTAAATGGTTCTCTTTTATTTGCACTTTCCCATGTGCTAGGCTTTTGGTTGATTCTTTATTGGTTATACAGAAAGAAAATATTTATAAACTTATGATAAGGATAAATTTCCTTTTTGCATTTTTTTTGATCTTTTGTATAGCTAATGCCCAGAATCAGCATCAATATCTAACAGAAAGACCCTACGCTGTTATATTGGGAATCGCCCAGGACGGTGGATATCCTCATGCTGGATGTGAACGGCTTTGTTGTAAAGATGCTTGGAAATCAGATAGCCTGCGTAAAATGGTATCCAGCCTGGCAATCATAGACCCCCGTTCTGGATTAGCCTGGATGTTTGATGCCACCCCTGATTTTGCCAAACAATACAATATAATTACAAAACAACATGGAGCACGACTAGCAGGAATATTCCTAACACATGCACATATTGGCCACTATACAGGGCTAATGCACCTTGGCCGTGAGGTAATGGGAGCAAAAAACATAGTTGTATATGCTATGCCAAGAATGAAAGCGTTCTTGGAAAAAAATGGGCCATGGAAACAGTTAGTTAAATTAAAAAATATTAAAATATATCCGATTAAAGATAAAAAGGAAATTCTACTATCAAGAGATCTGATAGTAGAGCCATTTCTTGTTCCACACAGAGATGAGTTTTCGGAAACTGTTGGCTATAATATCATTGGCCCAAATGAGTCTCTAATATATATCCCGGATATAGATAAGTGGAATAAATGGGAGCATGATATTCGATTCTGGATAGAGTCAAATAGCTATGCACTTCTAGATGGAACCTTCTACTATGATGGTGAAGTCCCTAACCGAAACATGAGCGAAATACCACATCCGTTTATAATAGAAAGCATGAATTATTTTGAAGATCTCCTGGATCGTAATCAAAAGAAAATATATTTTATCCACCTGAATCACACAAACCCAGCGATAAATAAAAACTCTGCTGCATCAAAAAATATTATAAAAAATGGATTTAACACTGCTAGGCAAGGAATGAAGCTCTTCTTCTAACTATGCCAAAAAAGATTTTTATAATGGGCGCTAGCACTGGAATAGGAAAAGCGCTAGCTCTAAAGTATGCAAATCAAAATGTAATTCTAGGACTTGCAGCTAGACGCATAGACCTACTAGAGAATGTAGCCGAAGCATGTAGGAAATTAAGTGCTAAAACTCATATTTATAAGGTTGATGTAACCAATGAAAAAGATTGCTCAAAATCTGCAAATGATTTTGTAAATATAGCTGGAGGAATAGATATTGTTATTGCGAATTCAGGTGTTGGTAGAAATGATGATATTCTATCAGGATCAAGTGAAAAAATAAACAAAGTGCTTTTTACTAATATTCTAGGGGTGACAAATACAATACTTCCTTTTATACCAACATTGAAAAATCAGAACAACGGTTCAATCGTAGTGGTTAGCTCAGTCGCAAGTTTTATTCCTTTACCTGGAAGAGGAGGTTATTCTAGTTCAAAAATTGCCGTTCGAAGACTATTTGATTCTTGGAGGCCAACACTCAAAGAGTACGGTATAAATGTAATTACAATTTGTCCTGGGTTCATTGATACACCGATGACGGAGAGAATTAGATTTAAACCTTTCTTAAAAGATGTAGATACAGCTGTAAACGCCTTTGTAAAAGCAATAGATAAAGGTAAAAAAACATATGTTTACCCTTGGCAAATGCGTTTGCTTGTGGGGATAGTCAAAATTATACCTCAAAGCATAATTGATTTATTTATTGGAGACTCTAATAAGTACTATAAATAGTATTTAAATTTCCTTTTTTGGAAGATTCCCCACTGTTGAAAAAAGCCATATCATTGAAATTGAAAAAGCGACAACAGTAGAAATCATCATCGAGTACCAAACCCATTCAACAGGCTTTCCCAAGTAGAAGATAAAAAACAATGCTAGCGGTGCAGACACACCAAGTACCCGGACAATCGTAATAATTAAAACAGGAAGTCCTTTTCCGAGTCCCTGCAGCACTCTCCCAGTTGTAATAGCAATAGCAATTAATGGGTATACAAGTGAAAATAGTTTAAGAAAAGATACTGCAATGGATATTATTAGTTCATCATTGGTAAAAAACCCCACCATCAAATCAGCAAAAAAATAGATAAAAGCTGAAGATAATAGGGTAATGCAGAATGCAGATATAATACCATACCTAATAGTAAACCTTAAAGCCTCATACTCTTTTGCACCAAAAAACATCCCAACAAGGGTTGTCAATGATGCTGCTATTGAGAAAATAGGCAAAAACACAAGCATGTCAAGCCTACCAGCGACTTGATATGCTGCGACGGTGTCTGCAGAAAAATGAATAAGTATTTTATTGAAGACTCCTTGTCCAATGGCCATTACAATCATTGAGAGTGAGGCAGGTAAGCCAACTTTTACTATATCCCAAATTATATCCGTTGAAAATGAAAAATCTTTTAGCCTGAATGTTATGTAAGAATGTTCTTTAACAAATAACATGTATATAAAGACACAAAACACAATAGCCTGACTAATAACAGTTGCCATCGCAGCTCCTGCAACACCCAAGCCAAACCCGATCCCACCATAATTTTCTAAATCAAATATAAAAATTGGATCTAAAACAATATTTAAAACAGTCCCAAGACCGGCAACCATCATAGGAAACTTCATATCGCCTTCGCCAGCAAGAATGGATCTAAAAAATCCTGAAAATATCATAAATGGCATACCAACACACATCACATGTAAATATTCCCAGGCAATAGAAAGAATAACATCCTCTGCTCCAAATAAAGATAAAATTGTTTTCCCAAACATCAGGCCTAAGGAACAAAGGAATATGCTTATTACAATTCCCATAGCGATAGCGTGTTCTGCACTATTATCAGCCTCTTTTTTATTATTTTGGCCTATGAACCTGGCTATTGATGATGTTACCCCTGTTCCCAGACCCATTGTTAGACCCAACACTAAAAAAAATAGAGGCATATTAAAAGCAATCCCCGCAATTGACTGACCACCAAGCTTGCCGATAAAAATCATATCTACTAGGTTATAAAGAGTCTGAATCCCCATGCCAAACATTATAGGGATAGCCAATGACCAAAGAGCCTTTGAAGGGTTTTCTAAAAATATTTTTAGACGAGACTTTGAATCAGAATGTGGTTCCACCAGAATCTAAATTACCGATTAACAGGGTATAATTTGTTATACTATTATTAGAAAATTAGCCTAAAAAATGATTTGGCGTACTAAATATAGTCTTGGTATTCAGGATTATAGATTAAAGCATCAAGATGGTTTTCAAGGTTATCAGAATTTTTAACATTGGCTAAGCCAGATGAAATAACCTTTTTTGCTACATTGATTGCAATTGTTTTCGATACGTTTCTTATGCCTGAAAGAGATGGATATAGCTGCCCATTAGATAGCTCTTCATCCGTAACAAGTCTGGCTAAGGTTTTCGCGGCTACCAAAAACAAATCATTAGAAATAATCTTAGACCTGGTTAAAACTATTCCTAGACCCACACCTGGGAAAATATAAGCGTTGTTTCCCTGTCCCGGCGTGAATGTTTTTCTATCAATTACTACATCATCAAAGGGACTTCCGCTAGCAAATAAGCATCTACCTTTTGTCCACCTGTAGGCCTGACCTGCAGTACACTCAGATGAAGATGTAGGGTTAGATAAAGCAAAGACAATTGGATGTTTATTAAACTCTGCCATAAGCTCTAATACATTCTTTGAAAATGCTTTTCCGTGGCCAGATATGCCTATAAGGGCAGTGGGCCTTATTGATTGAACAATGTCAACTAGATTGTCTTTCTTTTCATGATTATGAGCAAAGAAAAACTTATCACTGCTTAGACCTTTTCTACTTTTAACAACCAACCCCTTACTATCAACAAACCAGCACCGTTTTTTTGCCTCATTCTCAGTGTAACCTTCTTCAACAAGTGCTTTTATATATAGGTGAGCTATACCAATACCAGCAGTGCCAGCACCATAAAAAAGGATTTTTTCATCTGCCAGGCTTTTTTCAGTGATTCTCTGACTTGCAAGAAGGCCAGCAAGTGTGACACCAGCGGTTCCTTGTATGTCATCATTAAACATGCGATAATTATTCTTGTATTTTTTTAAAAGTCTACCAGCGTTACGGTTTCCAAAATCTTCAAACTGAATAATTGCATCTGGGAATACTAAACTAACCTGGTCCATAAACTCATCAATAAAATCATCATATGCCTGTCCTCTAACCCGACCATTTGTAAGGCCTATATACAAAGGATCTTCTTTTAGATTTTTATTTTCTGTTCCAACATCTAACATGATAGGAAGACATCTTGATGGATCGATTCCAGCACACGCTGTATATAGTGAGAGTTTTCCAACGGGTATGCCCATACCATTAGAACCGAGATCTCCAAGACCCAATATTCTTTCACCATCCGTAACAACAATAACATCAACTTTTTTATTTGGCCAATTTTTTAATATATTTTTTATGTTTCCTTTATCATTCTTTGATATATAAAGGCCTCGAGGTCTACGAAAAATATGACCATATTTTTGACAAGCTTCTCCAACAACAGGCGTATATATAATTGGCATTAAGGTATCAATTTCATCTATCAAAGTTTTATAAAATAAGGTCTCATTCCTGTCCTGTAATGCGATCAGAAAAATATATTTTTCAAGATCATTTTGCTTATTATAATAATTTTCCATGATCCTATTCTTCTGATCTTCTATAGTCAGAACTCTTGGAGGTAGCAGACCATTTAGGTTAAAAGCGACTCTCTCCTTCAGACTAAACGCTGACCCTTTATTTAATAGTGGATCATGTAAAATCTGAGAACCATTTAGAGACTTATCAATATGACGTTTTTTATTGACCATTTATAAAATATCATTTTATGAAAAAATTTAAAGCCTAAATACTAGAATCTTCTTAATTGAGATCTGTAAATGTTAAATGTACTGGTTAATCCAGCTACAATATTTTTTGATAGAGAGGTTACCTGCTCGGCACCCATAATATTATCAAAATGCATTTTTCTATGGTTCAATATTTCCAATGACGGCAGCTGAAGAGAAACTTTTATATTTTCTCTAGCACCCTCTTGCCAGTCAACTTTAAACTCATCAAAAATTTGCTGGACAAGAGTAATCTGATCTTTTTGAGACATTCCGATTTGATTTAGTTTAACAAAAAATTTGCCCATTGAAACTTGCAACCCTGATAGATAACCTGCTCTTGGGATATTTTCCCAATATGATTTTTCTATTTCAAGACCAGATTCAATGCAACCCAAAACATCAATCACCTCATTTAATATTTGAGGTTTTTCTACATCTTTATTTGTAGAAAAAGGTAGCTCAAGGAGCATATCCTCAGAAAAAAGTTTAATCCTTCCAAGCTGCGAATCAATAAGATCAATTGCAAAAGATCTCATTTTTTGAGTTACACTGGTACGTTTCTTTTTGGATAGAGTCATAAAGTATATGGCATCGTGAAGGGTATTTGCGACTTCCTTAACTAGCTCTTCATCATCGGGCCCATCTGCCTCTAAAAAGGACATCTGCCTCTCTTGTTTATACTTAGAAAGTGGGCAAGAGTCGATCGATAAAAGATTGATAAGCTTAAACTTATGAATAACAAAATTTTCTTCTATCGCACTTATGACCTTATCCGGTTCATATTTATTCTTAAGGTCCTTTAAGTTGTATAACTTCTTCATTTTCTATTTAAGATAATTATATTTTTTTATTATTTCACGAAAACCATTTTATATGACTTTGAATATTCAAGAGCTTCAATACTATAAAAATATACTCCTGAACTAACCTCTCTACCATAAATATCGGTGCCTCTCCACTCAACATTATGCACGCCAGGATTTAAATATCCATTAATAATTTCATCAACAATTTTCCCATTAATATCATAAACGTATAGCTTTACATACGAATCCTTGGGAATGGTAAATCTAATATTTGTACTAGGATTAAATGGGTTTGGATAGTTTTGCATTAAAGAAAACTCTGTGGGCATAGTGTATTCATGAATGATACTGTCACCTTTGCTAATTAGCCTGAAATTATCATCAAAAAATGAATAATTAATCCTTATCTCTGAATCTTTTTGACCATGTTTATTTATGATAAAACCCAGAGCGCTGTTTTTGTTTTTAGTGGTGGAATACTCTAGCATTGACAGACCTATTTGATCATTATAATTACTTAATAGAATACCATCATTTTTTATTGCACTATTTTCACCAGGGATAATTGAATAAACCAAATGGTCATATTCAATCTTAATCTGCCCGCTTGTTGCTTCATTTGGAGGGAGTATATTAATCAGGTTGTTGCTCATGAATATTGAAGATGGAAGATTATTTGAAGGTTGTTGTGTGATTTCTGTTGGACCAAATTCCTGAATAGACCATAGCCACATCTGAATAAATACCATACCATCATCTATACCAAACAAACTGTCTTGGGTTATTTTAATATTTGGAGGTATGCCAGCATAGGGCCCCAGATTCTTGCTGTAATCTCCAGAATTCCAAGCTAATCTAAATTCTCTTAAATCTTCTAGACTCACTCTATTGTCGGGAGGCATACTGAAATCTCCTGCTGCTTTTGTGAAAAACCTTCTCAAAAGGAGACTATCTCTTTGATTACCTGAGGTATCTTCTATGGAAACAATATTTAATTCTAAAGTATCATAAGACATGATCGTTGAGTCTAATAATATGGTTAATGAATCAGGTGATAAACTGACTGTATGCTTGAAGCCTGAAATATCCAATTTAGATTTTAACTCATAGCTAAATGAATTTGTAACAATCGGCTCAGAAAAATAAACTAAAATCGTAGAGTCAGACATTAAATCAATAAATCCCTCATGCTCGATACTTGTAGAATCAATAGTTGGAAATCTTAGGTCATAAATTGTAAGCGTATCACTCGTACTATCGGCATTCATAAAGTTAAGACCAGAATCAAATATTGAATTATTATTAGCCGCACTGATAAATAAGCTTTCCCTACCAGATGGGACCTCGTCAAATCTAATTTGAAAACGAATAGAATCATTCTCTCCATGCTCAGTATAGACTAGCTCTACATTTTCTATATCCCCGGAGGTTACGCTACCACCATTTTGAATGATTCCTACAATAAAGTCAACAGCCTGAACAGGGCCTGTTAATGAAGAATCTGTAAAAACATTATCATTTATTGATAGATTAACAAAACAAATCTTCCTTGCCGACTCTGATGGATTATTTTGCACTGATAGATAGACCGTAGAATCAATTCTCGCGGAACCACTTACAAAGTCAGGAGATATATTATCGCGAGATTTAAATGTTATCGTATCATTATCAAATAATTGGTTCTCAGAAAAATCTTCAAAATTATTTTTTATAATAAATGACATGTTATGTTCACTCCCAAAAGGCTCTGTCATTATAACCCATATACTATCTGGACTGGGATCATCCACTACAGTGTAATAGGTGAGGTACTCTATAGCACTATCTGGAGGGATAATAGCATTTCCATCGGGAGTTGCCACAATAATATCTTCGGTTCTTGAGACATCCATAATAATGAAATTTTCCATCGCAGAGTCATCTGTCAGTGGCTGCCCATTTAACAAACGAATCGGCTCATTAAAGGTTAATAAAATAGTGTCGGTATTAGACACATTTGTATCTCCATCAGCGATATTAATATTATAGAATGGCTTAAATTTATCGTAAAGCGTAAAAGGGCCAATGTATTCGGACTCATCCATACTGACACCATCATTATTATAAATTGCATTAGAAGATTGGGGAAAGATCATAATCGTTTCATCACCTTCAGGAATAAAATTTAGATTTATATCAAGGTTCGCTGAATCCGCACCAGATATTCCAAAAGAATTAAAATCTGTATCAAGGATATATAGCGGAATAATACTGCTGGTAATTCCTTCTGAGTTAGTGAGTTCTACCAAAAAATCATCCGTTATAAGGCCTAAACTCGTGTCTTCGTTTGTGTATACTGGCCCGTTTTTAAAGATCAATTTTACATAGCTATTATCTGGATTCAGACTACTGCTTTGACTAAAAACTGGAGCAGGGCTAAGGTAATATTCACTAGTAGCTTCATTTGCACTTAGTACATTACCACCAAGGTCATATATTTGATTTGGAACAGCTTGTACTGAGACCATCTCTGTTCCATTTGGTGGCCCTATAATACTCAGATTTAAACGTAATATAGTTTCTCCACCAACGGGTATTCCACCAGATTCATCAGCAATTGATTCAATTGATATAGCTTCTGCACCAGCTTCATCCCCATAATCAACAACTAAGTTAAAGTCGTCAACGTTTACCGCACCAGTTGCACTAGATTCTGTGTAAATGCCCTCGCTTAATTCAATTCTAACATAGTCATTTCCATAGCCTAGGGTATCATTTTGAAAAGTAGGTGGTGTAATATCAGCCACAACATACTCAACTTCCTCTGATGAAACTAAGTTCATACCCTGATCACAAAACTCTGAACCAGAAAAAGAGAGTGTTACAGTCTCTAACTCATTTAAATCATCATCCGGGTTTATGGTAATAACAGTTGCATTTGATGTTAGTGTGGCTTCGTAATCGATCGTGTCTTCATCTTGAGCGATTAGATGAATAATGGATGCAATAACATTAACATCTAGATTAACAATACTAGTATCGCTTGCTTGATACCTTTTAATTGATTCACTAAAAATCAGCTCAAAGTCTGTATTGGGTACAATAGGGTCGGTAGAAACTGGATTAATAGAAACTGAGGGTGCTAGCTCATCATTAAAAGTTACCGTCAGCTGGTTAAGCACCTGATTTCCAGCTCGATCATAGATCGGAGAAATTGTTGGCGATATAGTAATCTCCTCAGATCCAGAGGCTTCAGGTGGATTTAAAACTAATTGAAGCACAAAAGTACTGTCATTTTCTTGGGTTACATCCTCTATTGTGACTGACTGAACATTATTTGACTCATTAGCAGATAGAGATAATCCAAAGTGACTAGCATCAAGTCCACCGGATTCATTTAACCCGCTATAGGTCGCTTCGCTCATCGTTATTGTAACCAGTGTATTTGTATCGTCGTTTACACTCGCACTACTAAAACTTGGCGCTATAATATCATTAACCCGAATGATAGATGTTTTATCCTGTATTACATTTGGGCCTGGACAATCTTCATGGTCATGTAAAATATCGGGGTTATCTGTTATGGTTATATTATCAACCTCATTAACAAGGGCTATTGATACATCCTGCCACTGAGTCATTGGACTTGGATCGCTTGGCACAATTGTTATCTCTGTTTGATCATCATTGACAATTAAACTAAAATTAATAGGCGTACCATCGCTAACATATTGTGCCGTGATATAATCATTAATACTTTCAGCTGTAATGTCTGTGTTATCTCTTAAAAGCGACTCTGAGGATATTATAATAAAACTTTCATCAGGGTCAACAATTGCAGGGTCCCCGTTTTCACTAACACCTATAATATTTATAATTGGAGCAATAATATCATGTAATTCAATCTCAATCGTATCTTCAATGGCAAATGGAATACCATTGCTATTTACCGGATGAGGAGCATTTGTAAAAGTGTCTGCAGAATAAAAATCATGATTAATTGTAGTAAGATATATCGAGGTCCCGTGGTTTGGTTGATCTATAAGTGGAAACCTAATAGCGCTATATCCGGTATTTGGCTGTAGCGGCCCATTGCTTAAATCTTTTAAGATACCAATTCCTACAACATTCCCATTCTCATCAAAAGCACGAAAATAATCAGGCCCATTTAGAACTTGCCCAATAGTCCATGGTGGACCATCATTGACACCATATATTTCAGTAGAAAATTCTATATCAACATAAATATTGTCAGGCTGATGTGGCTCATCTAAAGGATATTCTTCAAAGTGAGACATATAGTCTATTACCAAATCGAATCCACCTAAAGCACCATCGGAGTGTCCTTCTACCACTATATAATATATACCTGGTTCTTCCAAGTAGATATCTCTCGCAATTGGGAGCCATCCTGGAGTAGTAAAACCCGTCGCCTCAGGGCAGAGGGGACCTGAATCAAGAGTCTCATTACCAAGTGGACCAAAATGATCAGGAGTTATTAGTTCCTCATCGGCAATATTACTACAGTCAATACCGCCACCTACATCATTCCCCTCCGTATCATGAGCCTGGGCTTTGACTATGGCAATAGAAGCATCAAAGGTAACACCATTGTTGCACATATCAACAAATATAGATATGGCATCAGCGTTCTCATCGTTTTCATCGTCTTCAGGGTCTATATCCTCATACCCTAGCGTAAATTGAAATATATAATCATTACTGACATAGCCTCCAAGAGGATAACTGCTATTCTCTCCATAGACAATAAAATTATCCCCACTACTTTCAGTAGATAGGCCATTTCTTTCAATCGGAAAATCTGCAATTGAAATAATCTCATTAACCACAGATGGACACTGAGCATGTAAACCCAAAGGTTTGATTATAACAATGAGAAGGAATAATAATTTCTTACTGAGTCGCATTTATTGACCCTTCTCCGAATTTATTTAGGGTAATAGAGTTATTATTATGATCCCTTAGGACTGTATTCTCGGTATAGCGAATTGGGGCAGAACCCTCACCCTTTACCGTAAAAGGTATTGTAGCCATAGACATTGTACCAGTAGCAGATACACTACTCAGGCTAGGCACATAAAAAAGGTAAATATTTAAAGTGCCATTTTGTTGATCCGTAAAAACAATGGGATCTGTGAACATGATAGGGACACTAGTATCATTCCTAAAAAAATCCCCGGTAAACACGGTGTCAATTGAAATAACCGCATCATCAAACTCAATCTGTAGATGTGCACCAGCCGCATCGGGGACATCGTAGCAATAGAGCTCTAAAGTGTCTTTATCACCAACTTTTATAGGATCAAATTCAGACGGATGGAAAAATATAGTTGGTGGCTCAAGACCAAGGTTTTCAGGGTCAAACTCATTATCCAATTGATATTCAGCATCATTACAAGAAAAAAGAAGGATAATAAGAATCCAAATGACTTGCTGGAAATATTTATGGTATGTCAAGACCAACATTAACTCCTAGTGTAACCCACATACTTTTCCCAGTTATAGAGGTATTAACCATGTTTGCTCTACTAATCAATGCAAAAGATAATGGGAATGTGCTTACGTCATACACTAAATCACCACCAATCACATATCCCTTACCATCATCATACCTAGACCTTCCAAGGAAAGCATATTTTCTTAGTCGATTACCACCGAATGAAATCTTTTTGGTTAGATCAAAACTAAATGCTATCGTATTACTTGTTCCGATATACTGTTTATCGAAACCTGATGAGTAGAATGAATAATTAGATGACTCGTATGTCAGTGAGGTAAATACAGATCCAAAGTAAAGTCCAATAGGCGTAACAATAGAATATCCCCCATCTATGTATGAGGAAAACGCAGATAATGAAGTACCTTTAAATAGTGGTCTAAGTATCGCCCCACGAACTCCAAAGCCAGAGAGCACATCCCAGGTCGATATCCTTGGTTTTGTATTAGCATCTACGAATGAGCCAATATCACCTGTTCTAACAAAAATATCATCAGGGCCCACAATATAAGCATGTATCATATTTAGGGCCCATACAGAAGCTCCGGCTATTCTAAGACCCTTTAAAAAAGTATTGTATCGATCAGTATCTTTAGCATATTCAATTATTTTAGGTCGAAGCTCTATCAATTTACCAGGGTCATCCTCTTCATTGTAATTGTTGTATGTTGTCTCAAAACCACCCCAAGACTTTTGATAATTTGAATGTGCTAAAAGTGCTATGCCACCAATAATCATCTCAGCCCCGAAAATCCCCAGACCGGTATAGGTACGCTTTGAATACATTTGCCCGGCACCAGGAATAACAGTAGAATAGAGTAGAGATTTAACTTTGCTAGGGATATTAGGAAGCTTGATCCACTGTCGTTTTTTTTCATCCTTTTTAATAGAATTATAGACCAATGTTTTATTCGTAGCATCAACCGTCAGAGTATCTGGAACCTCAAGCCCGCTAACGTTATAGGCCAGTTTTTTCATCTCAAGCCTGACACTGTCAACGGCGCTGACATTCTCCATTGAAAAACCATGTACCTCTTGCTCTAAATCAATTGAATAAAACTTACCCTTTACAAAAAATTCTTTCTTTTTTTCAATAATTGTTCCGGCAATTATGTAGTTAACCTTAAGCAATTTACCCAGCTCCATAATACAGCCTTCAGATTTACACTCTCCATAAACTTCCTCTCCTGGATAAAAAATCTCAACCTGGTTTGTCATACTAGCGTCCAAAACTTCATACATTTTTAGTTTCCTAATATTATTGCGAAACTGTTCAGTAAGTAAATTCTGCATAGGTAGAGATATCCCCTCTGAGGAAAACTCCAACACAGCCAAACGGTTACCGGTTTTTGGCTCATTTCCTTTCCAGTCTATTTTTTCTGAAGCAAATGCTCGCTCTGTTAAGATAGAAACAAAGAGCATCATAAACAGGCCATAGACAAAAATTATTCTTCTGTTATATTTTACCATATTTTATGAAAACCAACGAATTTACACTGAACTGAGGATATGTCAAATAAAGGCTGAAACGAAGTGAGAATCTAGAATTGTTTTATGGGATTATCTTGATACCACTGATCTATAAATTTGTCCAATAGTGTGAGCAAGGTGTTTTCCATATCTGCTCTCATTTTTTCATTAGAGGATTGGCCTAAAATATTTTTCTGATATATTATACCAGTTTTGAATTTTTTTAGGATCTTCTTTTTTGTAAAGTTTTTAGTATAGTCTTCTTTTGTAATGAACAGGTCGTAGACTGAGAGGTCTATATTGTATGAAACTAGTGGATTATTACCAGGCTCAATAACACTTATTCTAATTACCAATGAGGGTGAGAAGTTTTCTGTGTTGATTTTTAGCTTATATCTTTCTATAAAAAGATAGGATAACTGTAATACTTTTTCTTCCCACATCGGATCATATAGGCCATTTATACTGATATCAATAGAAACATCACTCACTTTTTTTAGATTGCCACCATACCAACTACTCTGGGGATAAGACGTTGAGATCCAAATAAATAAAATAAGTAAATACTTAAACATATATATTGCTATTTCTTGACCATGGGCACAAAACGAACAGGGAGAACCTTTTCTTTTTTAATTGATCCACTTCCCTCTTTCGTAACGACCCAAAGATGTTGAATATCAAACTCTACACCCATTGGCAGGATCATCATTCCTCCTTCAGAAAGTTGTTCAACTAGAATTTCAGGTATCGCCTCTGGAGCTGCAGTTACCATGATTCTATCAAAAGGAGCCTCTTCAGGCAGACCTTTGTACCCATCACCACAATGTACAGTAATATTATTATACCCAAGTTCATTCAATCTAGAGGACGCTTCTTTTGCGAGTTCATCAATAATCTCAATTGTATGTACATGATTAGAGAGGTTACTTAAAACTGCAGACTGATATCCAGATCCTGTACCAATCTCGAGAACCTTGTGGCTAGCATCTATCTTAAGGTTTTCTGACATAAATGCAACAATAAATGGTTGGCTTATCGTTTGACCATGTCCTATCGGTAGAGGACCATCATTATTAGCTGATTGAGCATACTCCTCTGATACAAATTTTTGCCTATCAATACTACCCATGATATCAAGAACTCGCTGATCTTGGATGCCTCTTTTAATGATTTGGTCTTCAATCATGATTCATCATTAATCTAAATATCTTTTCTGTGGCCGACATGAAATAATTAACACTAAAAATAAAAATCTAAATTTAGTTTTGCCTTGCTGGCAAGTGGATCATAAGTAGGACGCAATGAGTATTTTAATTGTTTTCCGTATTTGAACCGAACAGCTTCACGCTTATCATGTATCTTTTTTAGACCGTGAAAAACATCGTAATAGTAAGATCCAAAGACTGCGACAAAACCAATCAAGCCTAAATAGGGATTCCCACCTGTATGCGAGACCTCTTTATATACCTGTTTGAGTTTATATGTTACAGAATCATTCCCTGCTATTTCAACTGGAATTTTTTCATACCTTGTTTCATTATCTAAACCTTCATTCAAAATGAAAAGCTCATAGTCAGATTCAGACCATTTCCTCTCCTCCTTGCCTGCACTTGCAGCAAATGCTAGCAGACCACCAAGGGTAATATAAGAAAGTTTTTTTGCTGTCTTTTTCTCACCTGCATAGCGGTGTACAATACCGGGGAATGGTATAAAAGCTAGCCCAATTCCGATATTCATCCTTCGATTCATATCCTGATATTCATCATATGTCATTTCCTCAGGGATAGGATGTAACGGTGTTTCGCTAAGTATTTCACCTTGTTGATTTGACTGTGTAAACACAAAATTAAAAAAAAGAAAGAATACAATTATATTTTTCAAAACAGCCTCCTCATATAATCAAACTATTTAAAATAAAAGTTAAGGTTGAGTTTATCTTCATGTAATCTACCTATGATGCTCTTAGGCGGTCAACTCGGGAAATATATTAGCAATTTAGATTTCTATAAGAAAATTATATATTGTCTTTTAGATACAAAACTGATACAAACTTTTTTAATGGACTTTCTTATTAATATTTTATGAGGCACACACATTGTAGGGTAATTATATTAGATGGGTTTTTAACTTTTTAATATAGTAAGGGTCTATTATACCAGATACGAAATGAAAGATATAAATACCAGTTTATCATTTTTTAATAGAAGATTAAAATGATTTGGAAAATCCTATTTCCTTTATTCATTATTATGTATTGGGCTTGTGAGGAAGAGCCTAAAGATTGTGCAGGAG
>CAZYDX010000046.1:0-16595 GCA_964646455.1 uncultured bacterium
TTTCGCTGTTATTGTTCCATCACCAAACTGAATTAGAATATTGCTATTTAATGAGGAGGATATAATAACTTTATCCCTTCCTACAGGTGTCTCACATTCAATTGTTACAATAGAAGGGCTATAGGTAGGAGCCTTTTGTTTAATTGCATGATTAAGTTGTTTTTTTAGATATCGGCCGATAGCCCCGAGAGTCATAATAATAACTTCTTCGTAATTATTTCTTCTGCTAGATACTCTCACAGTAAATATTGAGTTACTATTAGTCTGCGATATATTAGTATAAATAGGATCGCAATCAATTCTGAAGTAGCCCAATTCATTCTGGATATTTTTAATGAAGAATTTTGATGAAGCTTGTGAATTGATTGTGTTTGCTTCAACCAGAGTTGCTACAACCAAAAAAATCATAATATATGAATGAAAATTTTTCATGAAAGTGGTTAATAAATAGGATTAAGTATATTGAATATAAATTTATCTTGATTAATATATCTGGTGAAAAAAGTAATAATGAAAAATTGATATAAATGATTAAATTTGATGGCTAAAGGATGATAATCATATAACAAAACCATCCTTTATTTAATTATTAATGTTTTGAATCGAAATTTATTTTTAATTAAATATTTTAATAAAAACATGAACCACATACCAATACCATGAAAATAATAAAAAGTTTTTTTGTAATTATTCTATCTGTATCAGGAATTGTAGCGAATAATTCTTATCTAGAGAATTTTAATCCTGATTCGTTAAAATATAAAATATCATATGCAACTCGATGTATAGAATCACCTTCTATTGATGGCCGACTAGATGATGAAGCTTGGAATATGGCTATTCCAGTAAGTGAATTCTTCCAATTAGATCCAATCGAATTTGGACCTCCTTCTGAAAAAACGGTGGTAAGAGTTTTGTATGATGACCAAGCATTGTATATCTCTTTTGAAAATTTTGACTCTGAGCCGGATAAGATCAGAAAACCACTAACTCGTCGAGATGCCTATATGGATGGTTTTGCATCTTCAGCAGATTTTGTTGGGCTTGCTATTGATTCAAAAAATGACGATTATAATGGTAAATGGTTTGGGGTGAATGCTGCAGGAGTGAAAATAGATGTTAACGTCTCTGGAAATGAAGAATATGATCGTAGCTGGGACGCAGTATGGGATGCAGCTGTCGAGGTGAATAATAGTGGCTATACTGTTGAGGTTATGATCCCATTTTCAGTCTTTCAGTTTGAGAACAAAATAGATCAAATATGGGGTATATCCTTCAATAGGCATATACATAAAAGTCAAGAAGAATTGATATGGCCAGGTCATCGGAAGTCACATGTAGGTACAGTATCATCTTTTGGGGTTTTACTTGGTATAAAAAATATCCCAGAACCAAAAAAAGTAGAATTAATACCATATGCTTTATCTAGTTCTAATGAGAATGAATTTGTCTATAATCTTGGTGCAGATGTCCGCTATGGTGTTAGCTCTAATGCTGTGATAAATGCAACAGTAAATCCTGATTTTGGTCAGGTAGAGGCTGATCCTTCTGTATTAAACCTATCTGCTTATGAAACTTTTTATGAAGAAAAGAGACCGTTCTTTTCTGAAGGAGCAAATTTTTTTCAGCACAGGCTCCAACTTTTTCATTCAAGAAGAATAGGAAACGCACCTGGATATTTTTCTCCTGATAGTGGCGATTTAGAGAATGTTCCAGGTAACACAACCATACTTGGAGCTTTTAAACTAATTGGAACAACTAAGTCGGGATTTAATTATGGTTTAATTAATGCAGCAACCAATGAAGAGTTGGGTACCATAATTAACACTGATGGTCAAAAAGAGGATTTTGTTGTAGAGCCTCGGACTAACTATGCTGTTGGGAGGGTTGAAAAATCATTTATAAACAAGTTTTCTCGAGTTGGTATTATGGGAACAAATGTAATAAGAGAAAATGCTGAGTCTGCCAGTGTAGCTGGATTAGATTGGAAAATTGGCCTGTTAAATAACAGGCTATTTTCTAATGGTCAGATTGTTCGTTCTAATACGGACCACAAAGGAAATGCATTCAGATTTAATTTAGGGTATACTAATCCAGTCTGGTGGTCTACAAGGGTTTGGTATGGCACCTATGATGATAAGTTCGAGATCAATGATATGGGGTATTTACGTAGGAATGATCTAAGTTGGGCAGGAGCAGAGTTTGAAGTTCTTAGAAGAGAACCATGGGGTTATTTTTTAGGTAGCTCAATTGAGTTTAAGTATAAAAAAGAGTGGGATGGTGAGGGGCTAATACTTGAAGATAATTTAGAGTTGGAGACTTGGACGCTAATAAAGAATTATTGGAGATTTGGATTCGAGAGTAAGATTATGCAGCCGGCCTATAATGATGAAGATATTAATAGAGATGATCGTGCTTGGGCATACAGCACGGAGAAATTTTGGTGGAACGACATTTGGATAAAGTCAGACAGAAGAAAAAAATTAATTCTAGGTTTTGTTGGAGGTATAGGCAATGGTAAGCTAAGAGGGAAAGGATATTTTACTCAGCTTCAGATAGATTATAAGCCGATTGAGCCATTGAACATAAGTATTGAAGCTAGCCAAGATCTGTCACCAACTTACATGCAATACGTAGATATTATTGATATAGATAATTCTATTAAAAGAGTGTATGCACAATCAGAACAGCTTACGAATCAGGTTGAGTTTCGAATAGACTGGACCTTTTCTCCAGAGATTAGTCTACAGGGCTATTTCCAACCATTCTATGCAGACATGAAGTATCTTCGTTATTATGAGCTAATGTCTCCAGAGACAATGGATCTCCAACCTTTTGACTACTTGAGTATATATGAGAACCGAGATTTTAAATGGGAAAATAGAGTTGGTACTTTTGTATTAAGATGGGAATACAATCCAGGTAGTACATTGTTTTTAGTTTATAATATGAATGAGTATGACTATTATTCTGCTAGTGAGGATACCTGGTCAAGTGGATCATCTAACGCTATTGTGTTCAAACTGAATTATTGGCTGAAAATATAATCATTCACCATAAAGGAAATAAATATGGATGATGCAAATACAACTATAACAGACTTAAAAACCTTTGTTGAAGATTTTGTTCAAGAGAGAGACTGGTCGCAATTTCACAATGCAAAAAACCTATCAATGGCGCTTGCTATCGAAGCAGGGGAGTTGATGGATATTTTTAAGTGGAATACTACTGCAGAGTGTGATACAATGATGTCTGAAGAAAGTTCAAGGCAAGAGGCTGTTGATGAGCTTGCAGATGTTTTGATCTATGCTATTGCATTTGCTAATAGAAACGATATTAATATTTCAAATGCGATCGATCAAAAAATGGTTAAAAATAGAAAAAAATATCCTGCCGATAAATTCAAAGGAAATTTTTAAGAATTTAAATTAATTGAAAGTGGCTAATAAAACAGCAATAATTACTGCAGCAAGTCAAGGAATTGGCGAGGCCTGTGCCAGGAAACTTTTTGAGCTAAATTATAATCTTGTTTTAATGTCAAGATCCAAAAAAATTATTACATTGGCAGATGAACTAGATTGTATAGCCCTAGAAGGGTCTGTCACAGAAAAAGATGATCTAAAAAAAGTTGTACAACTAGCATTGGACTCTTTTGGTAGACTTGATTCTGTGGTGAACAATACCGGCCATGCTCCCAAAGGAGATTTATTAGAAATCAGTGACGAACAGTGGTATTCATCTATAGATATTCTTCTGATGAATGTTGTTCGCATTTCTAGATTAATTGTTCCTGCTATGAAAGAAAATGGTGGGTCTATTGTAAATATTTCTGCATTTGGTGCTGAATATCCAAGCCTGAATTTCCCAACTTCTTCAGTCGTTAGATCAGCGCTCACATCTTACACTAAGTTGTTTTCCAGACGATATGGTCGTCATAACATAAGAATGAATAATTTGTTACCGGGTTTTGTTGACAGTTATCCAGTTACTGATGATATAAGAGATAAAATCTCTTTAAATAGAGAGGCATCTGTAATGGAGATCGCAAGTGGGGTAACATTTCTTTTATCAGAGGATAGTAGCTATATAACTGGCCAAAATTTAGTTATGGATGGATCATTGGTCGTTACAGAATGAAGCTGTTAATGATACAAAAAAGAGTTTTTTTCATTCAGATGTTTTTTTTTCCTTTAGTTTTCATATTATGTGATCAAAAATTCTGTAGCTATTGTAATAAAGACCTACAGGGACAATACATTATTCATAAAAACAATAATTATCATCATCATTGTTATGAAGAGCATATCCAGATATACTGTGATCAATGTGGTAAAAAAATTGACGGATCACATAACTCATCAAATGGTAAAAATTACCATAAAAGTTGTTACCAACAGTATATACAAAAGAGATGTGATGAGTGTGGAGACCTCATAAATAGTATATACAATATCCAAGATGGCAAAGAGTACCATGAGAGTTGCTATGTTGAATATATTTTACCAAAATGCGATATATGTAATCTTCCAGTTGAGGATAAGTATATAAAAGATTTCTGGGGAAATTATTATCATGAATATCACACTAAAAAAATGCCTGATTGTGATAATTGCAATCGTCTTATTTGTGATCCTTTAACAGAAGGTGGATATTCGGTTAATAGCCAGCGGTTTATTTGTAATATCTGCAGGTCTGAGGTAATTACAAAAAAGAGCCAGATTAATTCTAATTATAGAGAAGTTTTAGTAATACTTAGCTCTGTTGGGATAAGTAGCTTTCCTCAAAATATTCCAATAACATTAGTAGATAGTAAAGAAGAATTAATACGCCTATCAGGAAAAAGGCTAGGAAACATACAAGGCTATACAAACTATGAAGAGAGTACACTTGCTGGGAAAATTATTGAGCAGGAATACCATATTTATATACTATCAAACCTGCATAGAGAAATTTTTAATGCTGTTCTAGCACATGAGCTTCTTCATGTGTATCTATTTCAGAATCAATTAGACCTGGTGTCAGACGTAAGGGAAGGTTTTTGTAATCTAGGCTCTAACATTGTTTATGAACATTATGGGTCAAGTCTTAGTCAATATAGAATTAAAAGTATGGAGGAAAGTCTAGACCCTGATTACGGTATCGGATATAAAAAAATGAAATCTTTATTAGATCAGATTGGTTGGAAGAGATTATTAAGGAAGCTTAATAGGTTATAAATATTATTATATTAAATATAAATAGTTTTATTATATCATAATTATATTGAAAATCACTTCTCATTTAGGACGGTATTTTAATTAATTTATTATAGGTATTTTACAATAAAGATAAATCCATATATTTTTAGAGAGTATGATATTAGAGGGAAAGTTGTGGAAGACTTTCCTCCAGAGGTGGTTGTTCTTCTTGGCAGATCATTTGGGACATTAGTTAAAAGGTCTGGAGGTAGAGAAATTGCAATAAGTGGAGACATAAGACTCACAACTCCAGATTTAATTAACCATTTCAAAGAAGGTGTTATATCCACAGGAGTGGATATAATTAACATAGGCATTGTACCTACTCCGGTAAACTATTATAGCTTATTTAAACTTGATGTGGCAGCCTCCGTACAAATAACAGGAAGCCATAATCCACCTGAGTTTAATGGATTTAAGCTATCTTTACACAAAAAGCCTGTTTATGGTGAACAGATCCAATTAGTAAAAAATTTTATAGATAAATTAGATTTTGATATTGGAGAAGGGTCAGAGACTAGATACAAAATATTGCCAGACTATCAATCAATGATCAAAAGTAAGATCAATATTGATAAAGAAATGAAAGTGGTAATGGACTGTGGAAATGCAGCTGGATGTATAAATGCGCCAACAATTTTTAAAGATTTAGGTATAAAGCTTACGGAGCTTTACTGCGAGCCAGATGGTTCTTTTCCTAATCATCATCCAGATCCCACCGTTGAGGAAAACTTAATAGACCTTGTCAATGAAATGAAAACCGGTAAGTATGATGTTGGTATTGCATTTGATGGAGATGCAGATAGACTTGGGGTTGTTGATGAGACTGGCGAAATAATCTGGGCAGATCAATTAATTGCTATCTTTTTACCTGATTTAATTGAGCCTGGAGACGAAATCATTTTTGATGTTAAATGTTCTCAGGCTCTTGAGGATATGATAAAAAGATATCAAGGTAAACCGGTAATGTGGAAGACTGGTCATTCATTAATTAAGAATAAAATGGCGGAATTAAATTGTAAGCTAGGCGGAGAAATGAGTGGACATATTTTTTTTGCTGATGATTATTATGGTTATGATGATGCGATTTATGTTGCGGCTAGATTAATTCAATTATTATCAAGAACAGATAAAACCTTGTCAGAATTGAAATCGGTCATACCTGTTTATCATTCAACCCCTGAGATTAGATTAGAAGCAGAGTCAGATGAGGATAAATTTAGAATCGCAGAACAAGCTGTAGAGTATTTTACAAAAAATAATAATTGTATCACAGTTGATGGTGTTAGAATTATATATGAAAATGGTTGGGGGTTAGTCAGAGCATCTAATACACAGCCGGTTATTGTTTGTAGGTTTGAAGGAGATTCATTAGATAATATGAATCGGATAAAAAAAATAGTTCTAGATAAGTTGAAAGAATTTGGAACTCTTCAGGTTAGCGAACATTAATGTCTGATATCAATAAACTCGTTCAATTTATACGAGAAGAGTTTAATCGATCATTAAAGTTATTTTCATTACCTGATAAGCCTGAATATTTATACGATCCAATCAAATATGCAATAAAAGGAGAGGGTAAGAGGCTTAGACCTATATTGGTCCATCTATCAGGAAAAATGTATAAGACAGATCCTGACATTATTATGAAAGTTTCACTTGCTGTTGAATTGCTACATTGTTTTACTCTTATACACGATGATATTATGGATTCAGATAACCTAAGAAGGAATATGCCAACTTTACATCATCAGTTTGATATTTCTTCAGCAATATTAGCTGGAGATGGGATGTTTACTATCAGTCAGCTTGTACTAAATGGTATAGAAAATAAACCAGCTTCCCTGATGAAATTTTATAATGAAACTGTATTAGAAATTTGCGAGGGACAGGCGTTAGACAAACAGTTTGAAGATTTAGATGATATATCTATTGATATGTATACAGATATGGTTGAAAAGAAGACGGGTGCTTTGTTGGGAGCTTGCTTTTTTTTACCTGCAGTTATTTCAGGAAAATCATATAATGAAATTAAAAGAATTAAATATATTGGTAGACAACTTGGAATTGCTTTCCAAATACAGGATGATTTATTTGAAATATTTAAAGATGAGAATAATATGGGTAAGAGCTTAGGTAGTGATATTTTTTCAAATAAAAAAACCGCTATCGCTATAGAAGCAAAAAATATAAATAAAACTGAGTGGGATAGTATTATTCGTCAATTTGATGGAAAAGACCTGGAAAATATCCGTAATTTTTTATTAGAGAATAAGGTTAAATACAAAGTTGAAACTTTAGCTGAACACTATTTTAATTCAGCATATAATGAATTAACAAATCTTGGTTTTAATAAAGATAGTGATATATATAAATTTTTTAAGATTATTGAGGGGAGACATTCATGATAGAAAAAGTTGACAATGAAAATATGTATCAATCGATCTGGAATTTTTCTGAAAACATATTGGACGCTATCGAATTAGGAGAAAAAATAAATCTAGTTAATGATTATAAAACTATAAATAAAGTTATAATAGCTGGCATGGGAGGTTCTGCAATTGGTGGTGACGTTGTATATGCTCTTGTAAATGATGAACTAAAGATTCCTTTCTTTGTTTTGAGAGGTTATGATATACCTTCTTGGGTTGACAGCTCAACATTAGTTGTATGCTCTTCATATTCAGGAAATACTGAGGAGACAATATCTATTTTAGAAAAAGCAAAATCTAGAGATGCCCAAGTTTGTTCTATTACAACAGGTGGAAAAATACAGCAGATTTGCTCAAAATATTATTATGATTCAGTTATTATTCCCTCAGGATTACAACCGAGAGCGGCATTGGCTTTTTCTTTCATTCCTTTACTATATATTTTATATAAACTGAAAGTAATTACATCAAATATTAAATCATGGCTTATTTCAGCATCTGAATTAATAAGAGATAATAGAGTAAATTATGTAATCAAAGATGATAACAATCCAGTTTGGACTTTAGCAAATAAGATATATGACAAAATCCCAATTATTTATGCAGATTCCGAAAGGCTAGAGACAATTGCCGTTCGTTTAAAGGGACAAATATGTGAGAATAGTAAAATATTGGCATACCATAATATTTTTCCTGAAATGAATCATAATGAGATAGTAGGGTGGGAGAATAATTCAGAATATTTTTCTAATTATTTTGTTATATGGGTATATGATAATAAAATGAATGAGCGAAATAAAGCTAGACAAAAAATAATTATGAAAATGCTAAATGAATTAGAAATTAATCAAGATATAATTGAGGTTTTCGGAAATAGTTTTAAAGAGAGATTCTTGCTATTGATACACTATGGTGATTGGTTAAGTTATTGGTGTGCTATTTTGCATAAAACAGACCCTAGTCCTGTTAAGAACATAAATATATTAAAAAATAAATTATCAGAGATATAATGATTCCAGTAAATGTAGAAAAAATATCGTATCACCCATCGAGTCGTAGCTATGCCGTTCTATTAAAAGATGAAAAAAGCAAATTGGTCCTACCTATTCTAGTCGGATCATTTGAGGCTCAATCAATAGCTTTGGCTATCGAAGTTGTAGCAACACCAAGGCCATTAACTCACGATTTAATTTGTGATATTATAAATAAAATAGATGCCGATTTAATTGCAGTTAATATTTCTCAATTAAATGATGGTGTTTTTTATGCAAAGTTGAACATTAAAGGTCCAAAATTTGGGACTAAAATGATTGACGCTAGGCCAAGTGATGCAATATCTATCGCACTTCGTCTTAATGCCCAGATTTTTGTTACTCCTGAAGTAATCAAAGAAGCTGGTGTAAGGCAGGATGATATAATTACAGAAGATAAGGAAATTATTCCAAAAATCTCGATTGAAGATCTAGAGATAAAATTAAAAAAAGCAGTAGAGAAGGAAGATTATGAGAAGGCTGCAAAGCTCAGAGATAAAATAAAAGATTTACAATCTTAAAAGGGCGCTTCTAATTGTTCTAGCGCTATTTTCGCTGCTGTTTGTTCAGCTGATTTTTTATCAAGTCCCATACCAGTCGGGAAAGATTGGTTATCAATTTTTACTTCGATTTCAAATGTTTTTTGGTGATCTGGCCCGGTAATATCTTTTATGTTAAATGTTGGACTACCAATATCTTTGATGTGGCAATACTCTATTAGCTTCCCTTTATAATTTGTAGATTTCCATGCTTCATCTTTATGTGCCCAAATTGTATCTAAAATTAGATTTCTACATGGTTCTATTCCGCCATCTAAATAAATCGCACCAATGATTGCTTCGTATAAGTTTGCCTGCTGTTTTTCTGCAATTTTTTCAATATTCATATTTACACTTGATTCAATATTTATGTGATTTAATAGATCTAGCATTTTACTTATTTTTGCTAGAAAAGATTTTCTCACAAGAGACGCTCTTCGCTGTGTTAAAAGTCCTTCATCTCCTTCCGGAAATTCCCTCATTAATTCTCTACTAATAATTATATCGATTACTGCATCACCTAAAAACTCTAACCTTTCATAATTTTTTCTTGGTGTTGCTGAAATGCTTTTATGGGTAAATGCTTGGACTAGATAATCTCTATTATGAAATAGATAGTTTATTTTTTTTTCAACAGGAGTGAGAGAATCATTAGTCTTAAGAATATTTTTTAGTTTATAAATTAAACTCAATTGTATTTCCTAAAGCACAATACTGCATTGTGTCCTCCAAAGCCAAAGGTATTTGATAGAGAAGCATTGATTTGATGGGAGATGGAATGATTAGGTGTATAATCTAGATTACATTCCGGGTCTGGTGTCTCATAGTTAATTGTTGGAGGTATGATTTGATTTATAATTGCTTTTACAGAAGCCACAGCTTCAAGTCCTCCTGCGGCTCCTAATAAATGACCAGTCATTGATTTTGTAGAACTAATTTTCAATTTATTTATATTTTCTTTAAACAGACTGGCAATTGCTTTTGATTCATTTTTATCATTCAAGGGTGTAGAAGTGCCATGGGCATTGATATAATCAATGTCACTAGGTTTGAGATCAGAGTCAATTAATGCTCTCTCCATTGCTTTTTGTGCACCTTTCCCTTCAGGAGCTGGCTGAGTAATATGAAAAGCATCATCAGATGAACCATAACCAGATAACTCTGCAAGAACTGGAGCTCCCCTCCTTAAGGCATGTTCTTCTGATTCAATTACAATCATTCCAGCGCCTTCACTTAAGACAAAACCATCTCTATTTGCATCGAAGGGTCTACTTGCGCTAGTTGGGTTATCACAGTTCTGAGATAATGCTCTCATATTTGCAAAACCGGCTATAGTTAAAGGAGTGATGCTTGCTTCAGTTCCACCAGTAAGAATAATATCAGCATCTCCATATCTAATTAGTCTAAGTGCAATTCCTATAGCATCATTAGATGATGCGCAAGCAGAAATTACAGTTTGACTTGGGCCACGAAATCCAAATTTCATAGAAAGGTGCCCGCCAGCGATATTAGGAATCATTTTAGCAACAAATTGTGGTGATACTCTTCTTGGTCCTTTTTTATTAATTATATCATGCTCATTTTCAAGTGTCTTAATTCCTCCAATTCCGCAACCAATAATTACTCCAGCACGATCTAAATCAATTTTCTCAAGATCTAGTTTTGCTGATTCAATCGCTTCAGTAGAAGATACTAAAGCATATATTGAAAATGGATCAAGTTTACGAACTTCTTTGGAATCAATAAATTGAGTAGCATCAAAATCCTTAAGCTCTCCAGCTATACTAACTCTGTGATTTGATGCATCAAAATAGCTTATTGGTGCAATTCCACTTGTACCTGATTCTATAGCAGACCAAAAGAGGTCAGCAGAATTACCATTTGGAGCTAATGTCCCTAATCCTGTAACTACAACTTTTTTTATTGCCATATTTTGATATTCTTATTTATGCTCATCTATATATTTAATTGCACTACTAATAGTAGTAATATTTTCAGCATCTTCATCAGGTATCTCTATACCAAATTCTTCTTCAAATTCCATAATAAGCTCGACAGTATCTAAAGAATCTGCACCGAGATCATTTACAAAATGAGCTTCTTCTGTAATTGCAGCCTCATCTACACCAAGTTTATCGATAACTACTTCTTTTACTTTATCAAATGTTGACATTTTATTTTTCCTCTTTATTATTAGTTAATTATTCTACCACCATCTACTATGATTGTTTGACCTGTAATATACCCAGTTTCATCAGAAGCTAAGAATACTACCGTGCTTGCAATATCTTCAGCAAATCCAATCCTTCCTACAGGAATTTGCGATAAAAATTGATTTTTTACTTCTTCAGTAAGCGCATCTGTCATGGATGTTTCAATCCAACCTGGAGCGATACAGTTTGCAGTAATTCCTCTTGATGCAACTTCTTTTGCAATGGATTTGGTCATTCCAATAAGACCGGACTTCGATGCTGCATAATTAGCTTGTCCAGCATTTCCAGTTAGACCAACTATTGATGTAATGTTTATTATTCTTCCAGATTTGTTTTTCATCATGTATCTCATAACTGCCTTGGTACAATTAAATGCACCTTTTAAATTTATATTTATAACATTATCCCATTGCTCATTAGACATTCTCATTAAAAGAGAATCATTTGTCACCCCAGCATTATTAACAAGGATATCTATTTTTTTATATTTCTTAATTATTTTTTTAACTATTTGTGTAAATATCTCAGGCTCAGTTATATCACAGGAAAAAAAAGATGCTTGACCGCCATTTTCTACTATTTTATCTACAAGAATATTTAGTGCTTCTTGGTTTCTACTTAGACAAACAACATTAGCGCCAGATTTTGCTAATTCAAATGCTATTACTTTACCTATACCTTGAGAGGCACCAGTTACTATAGCAATTTTATTATTTAAACTAAACTTCATATGTGATTATATCTTCATGAAACCCAATTCCACTATTCGAAAGAGTTTTATCGATTTTTCGATTTAATCCTTGTAGAACCTTTCCAGGACCAATTTCTATGTAGGAAGAGTAACTATCACTAGTCATATTTTTTATTGTATCAAACCATAGTACAGGATTTTCTAACTGTCTAACTAAAGAATCTTTAATATCTTTACCTTTTGTTATTGGTTCTGCATCAACATTCGAATATAATGGAATATTTATATCTGAAATTTCGATAGAATCTAGCTTATCAGCAAGTTCTTCTCTAGCCGGTTTCATTAACGGTGAGTGAAAGGCACCACTGACATTTAGAGGAACTGCCATCCTGGCACCATATTCTTTTGCGCTTTTGATTAATTTTTTTACTGAGTCAATATCTCCAGATACAACTATCTGATTTTCTGTATTATAATTTGCAGCAACTATTACATTATCAGTATTGATAAAATTACACAATTTTTCCACTTGATTTGCCGTCATTCCTATTATGGCTGCCATAGTTCCTGGATTTAATTTTCCAGCTCTATGCATGCTTTGAGATCGTAGCTTTACTAGTTCCAGCCCAACTTCATAATCAATACCACCAGCAGCAACTATTGCACTGTATTCACCCAGACTATGGCCTGCAACTCCATCCGGAGTGAATCCATTTTCGATCATGATGTGGCTGATTATAGTGCTTACAATATAGATAGCAGGCTGAGTGTACTTAGTTTTTTTTAATAGTTCTTCCGGACCATTAAAAGAGACTGATTGAATATCAGTCTCTAATATTTCATTCGCGATTTTATAATATTTTTTACCTATTTCCGAATTCTCATATAGATCTTTTCCCATACCTACCTTTTGAGATGCTTGCCCGGGAAAAATCCAAGCTGTTTTCATATTCGTGAATCCCACTTGATTAATATGCTACCCCAGGTAAAACCAGAACCAAAAGCTGAAAGTAAAATGTAATCACCATTATTAATTAAATTATTTTCAACTGCTTCATTAAGTGCGATTGGTATAGTTCCAGCAGTAGTATTGCCATACTTATCTATATTAATTAAAACTCTATCTTTAGGTATGCCACAACGTTCGCCAGTTGCATCAATAATACGTTTATTTGCCTGATGAGGAATGAAAAGTTTTATATCACTGCCATTTAATCCATTTTTTGTTAATACTTCTTCTGAAACATCCGCCATTCTTTTTACTGCAAATTTGAATACTTTTTTCCCATCCTGTCTTATAAAGTGTTCTCTTTTAGCTATCGTTTCTTTCGATGCAGGTTTTCTACTTCCACCAGCATAAACATTTAGACTTGATGCGCCTGCACCATCAGTTTTAAGAATAGAGCTAATTATTCCATCATTGGATTTGGAAGCTTCTAGGATCACTCCACCAGCTCCATCACCAAATATTATACATGTTTCTCGATCTTTAAAATCTAAGATTGAAGTCATTGTATCAACGCCTATCACCATTACTTTCTTGTATTTTCCAGATTCAATAAATTTAGAACCGGTTTCTAATCCATATAAAAATCCGCTACATGCTGCGCTTAGATCAAATGCCCAAGCATTTGCTGCATTGATATTATTCTGAACAATCGCTGCGGTAGAGGGGGTAAGATGATCTGGAGTTACTGTCCCTACAATTATGATGTCGATTTCCTCTGGTTTTATGCCTCTTTTTTCTAGAAGGCTATTTGCAACATGTGTTGATAGATCTGATGAAGCTTCATCATCAGAGACTATATGTCTTTGTTTTATACCAGTTCTATTTTGAATCCAATCATCAGATGTTTCAACTAATTTTTCAATATCAACATTTGTTAATATTTTTTCTGGAACATAGTGTGCCGTTGAGGTGATTGTAGCTCTCATATTAATATTTTACTGTTGTTATAGTAGTTATTATGTTAATAACCAAGATATCCAAGAATTACAAAAAATAATTTTATAATGAATCAAGCAGTTGAAATAACAGGTCGACCTTTATAATACCCACAGTTAGCACATGCGCGATGTGGCATTTTTGTGGAATTACATTGAGGACATGTTGTGGTAGCAACTGAAGCTGATTTATAGTGTGTTCTTCTTTTTCTACTTCTTGCTTTAGATTGTCTTCTTTTTGGCAGTGCCATATCTTCTCCCTATACTAAAAATTGTTAAAAACTAATTACTGCATGTACAGGTTTTTTGATTAAGGTTTATTCCACAAATTGTACATAGACCTCTACAATTTTCTGTACATAAATTTTTTATTGGTTTCTCTACTAATAATATCTCAAGTAATATATCTTTTAAATCAATACTGTTTTCTTGATTAGAAAAATATATTGTATTATTTTTATTATCTAATGTTTTAGCATTAGTAGATAAAAATAATTCTATATTTATTTTATTATTAATACAGAATAAATCCAAACATCTGTCACAGTTATGTAATACGTTATTCAAAATATGGCCAGAAATTTTAATTCCGTTCTTTGTAATACCTGACGTCAAATTGCTGATTAATAAATTATTATCTAAGGAGACTTCAATATGGTCTACATTCTTAACGTCAACTTCAAAAAGCTTATTTTTAAATCCGGTTAATAAATCCGAACGTAAAACTAACATATAGTGCTAAAATTACCGAGCTTGGTTAAGTATTACAAGATACAAAGAGGCTATAATTCTAAAATTACTCTTCTTCATATCCAGAATTTGAAAGTATGCTATGACTGGTGCTATCTAAGTTGCTATTGTTAAAGGCTGAGGTTTCAATAATATCTTCAGTGTTTTTCAATAAAACATTATTATTTTCCATAATCTTTTTAAAAATAATGAATATAATTGTTTCTCCAACAGATAATATTGCTAACCCATATGAAATAATGGAAAGAGTAAGTAGAATTAAAGGTATAGATAAAAACACGCCAGAGATTGTTTCTAATGAGGACAATGATGCTGAATTTCCGTCAACAGAAAAATTAGGTAATGCATATAAAAACAACCCAAAAAATTTAATCAGCATACTTAAAATAAATTCAATTAAATCAGTTGCTGTAGTGAGCGAAGAACCTAATAGATCTTTTTCCAATGTAATTTTTATTGAAGAATAATTGATTGAGATCCAGTCATTATTTACTATTGATGAAGCATAGCCCATAATATTTATAAAATCGGAGCCCATGAAATAGCCAAAAATCTGATTAATAAGATTAAATGCTATATTATAAAACCAAGATAAAATATTGATGAATATTATAATTAATGGCAAAAGTAAAGAGTGATATGTTATTATTCTCCATGGCTGTCCGAATAAAATCTGAAATGAATGAAAAACTGTACCAATTGTATCCTCTTCATATGATCCAATTATTGCTGGACTAAAGATTAACGAAATCATGAAGGAAACCAATGAAAAAGCTGTAAAAATAGCTCCAAAAAAATATAATAAATAAAGTAAGGGGAAGGACAATTGTCCTATTATTGGGATACTCCCAATCATTGCAAAAATGCTTGCTAATATAATCAAACTAAGAATAATAAATAAAATTGATAAGGGAGCAAATAAAACAGTTTTCCATTTTTTCATCACGTGGTCTAGGGCATCATTAGCTGAATAAAAATTATCACCCTTTAGCTGTCTAGTAGTTATTTTTGATACTGCGGTACTAGATAAAAGAATAAAAAATACCCAAATAAAAATTCCAGAATAAAAAATAATCCAAGATATTAGTGGGGCAGAGTTACCATATAAACATGGATAGAGCCCATAATCAGCAATTGCTTCATTTATTTCAATACCAGCTAATGCTATGGAAAAATAGGTAAGAAGCCAATAAGAGATATATCCAGATAAATTCCCAATAATAAATACCCAGATTTTTTTTGGACTTAATGCCAACCTAGGAGCTAAAAAGATATCTTTATAGTTGAAGTGAAGGTTATGCTCTATCAAGGATTTATACTAATATATGGTTAACATTATTTATCTAGCCTAACAAAATCTACCCATACAGATAGCTTTATATCTTTACTAACAATATCAGCTACTGCCTGTGCAGAATTATAATTATTATAACTACCAATTCTAACTCTATACCATACTTCTTCAGTCTCTTTGAAGTATGCTTTTTGTATATAGGCATCATATCCAGATTTAATTAGTTTATCTGCAAAATTCTGAGCATCTAAGAGTTGTTTTTTCGATATAACCTGAATTGTAAAACGATCTTTTTTTGCTGGTATATCGGATCCTTTGGCAGTATTAGTTTTTGTAATTATAGCTCTTCGGGTTTTTTGTACTTTTTTTACTGAATATTTTTTTGAAGATTCTTCATCTTCTTCATCATCTTCTTCATCATCTTCTTCATCATCTTCTTCTTCATCTTCTTCTTCTTCTTCTTT
>CAZYDX010000047.1:0-16402 GCA_964646455.1 uncultured bacterium
ACCAGTTTGGATTATGTAAAACCATATAATTTTTTCTCTAGGCTAAAATATTAATATGAAAATTTTATTGATTGAACCATACTACACTGGCTCACACCGTCAATGGGCAGAGGGCTACCAAAAGCATAGTAATCATGAGATAAAAATAATATCTATGAAAGGCCAATTTTGGAAATGGAGGATGCATGGAGGCGCTGTAACACTCTCTAATCAATTGATTCAGTTAAATTGGAAGCCTGACTACATATTAGCATCTGACATGCTTGACCTCTCAACATTTCTTTCTCTAACAAGGAAAATAACTTCAAATATCCCAAACGCTGTATATTTTCATGAAAATCAATTATCATACCCATGGAGTCCTCGCGATAGAGATATTCAAAAAAATAGAGACTCTCACTATGGGTTTATAAACTATGTCTCGGCCCTTGTTGCGGATAAAGTCTTTTTTAACTCTATGTTTCATCTAAACTCTTATATGGAAGCATTGCAAAAATTTTTAAATAATTTTCCAGATTATAAAGAAATATCAACTATTACTAAAATTAAAAATAAAGCTGAAGTTCTACACCTAGGCCTAGATCTGAATCAATATGATAGATATTTTACTAAGAATGAAGGTTTCCCTATTATTCTGTGGAATCATAGGTGGGAGTATGATAAAAACCCTGAAACATTTTTTAAAATTATTGAAAAATTAAAAAATGCTGGATATGATTTTAAACTAGTAGTTCTTGGAGAAAATTATAGTCAGTCTCCTGATATATTTAATAGAGCAAAAAAAATATTTAAGAAGAATATCCTTCACTGGGGTTATGCTGAAAATATAGAAGATTATGCAATTTGGCTATGGAGGTCTGATATCCTCCCAGTGACTTCAAACCAAGAATTTTTTGGTGCTAGTGTAATGGAAGCAATTTACTGTAATACTTGGCCAATTTTACCAAACAGACTAACCTATCCAGAGCTCATCCCTTCTGAATTACATCATAATCATATTTATAAAAATGAAGAAGATCTATTTAATAAAATCAAATGGACAATTGATAATATTGAAAAAATAAGAAAATCAAAAATTGATAAAATAGCAAAACAATATGATTGGAATGAGATGGCTAAAATTTATGACCAAACCATTAGTACTCTTTAGATTGTACTCTATCGTTTTAAATTGTTATTAAAATGAGATTCGAGAAATTTCAATCTTTCGTAGCTGAGCCCTAGAGTCTTTGCTTGAAATGACAACATTCCTTTTCCCTTTTCAGTTATAATACCATCAGCTATTGCTAGCTTATACGCAATAATAGTAATCTATTTTTACGTTTTCATCATATCAAGTACAAGCCTTATGCCCCAACCAGTTGCACTTCCCTTTGGGTTAATACTATTCGGTTTAGCACCCCATGCTGTTCCAGCAATATCAAAGTGCACCCAGGGGATATCCTTCCCGACAAATTCTTTTAAAAAGGCACCGCCAGCTATTGAGCCGGCCTGCATTGGAGCTCCTGTATTTTTTACATCTGCTATTTCACTCTGCACTTGTTTGCAATATTCTGACCATAGCGGCAATTCCCAAACTTTTTCTCCAGATGATTTAGAAGACTCTTTTACATTTTTCATCAAATCACTATTTGTTCCCATTACTCCAGTTGCAATATGACCCAAAGAAACCACAACAGCACCTGTTAGTGTCGCAAAATCAATTATATACTCAGGATCATAATGTTTAGAGGCATAAGAGAGTCCATCTGCCAATATTACCCGACCCTCTGCATCTGTATTAAGTACCTCAATAGTTTTTCCATTATATGCTTTTAAGATATCTCCAGGTTTATATGCCCTCGCTCCATTGAGATTTTCTGTTGAGGGAATAATGCCTACAACATTTAGTTTCGGTTTTAATGCTGCTAGCGCATGAAAAACACCGAGCACAACAGTGGAACCACACATATCATATTTCATTTGATCCATTTTCGATGCGGGCTTTATGGATATACCCCCTGAGTCAAATGTTAAGCCCTTACCAACTAGAACTTTTGGCTTTTCATCTCCACCATTATTATACTCCATGATAATAAATTTTGGTGGTTCATCAGTACCCTGCGAAACTCCTGCTAATCCTCCCATTCCCATTTCAGTGAATTCTTCTCTATCATATACTATCAATTTCATATCTTCCGCGTTTGTTATTTCCTTAGCAGCCTCTGCAAGATGAGTCGGAGTAGAAATATTCCCAGGGTGGTTAGCTAAATCTCTTGCAAAACAAACTGAAGATCCTATAGCACAGCCTTTGTTTATTTCATCCTGATCACACCCCAATACATTGACTTTCGTTGGCTCAAACTTATTCTTATCTTTCGTTTTATAATCTAAAAACTGATAGCTTCCTAAAACAATACCCTCACCCATAGCCTGGCAACTTTTCATGCCAGAGCAAAAACAATCAATAGTTACTGTGCCAGCTTTCTTGGCGATAGATGATCTTATTGCGCTGCCTGAAGCAAGACGGACTGTTCCTGCGTTAATATCTTCTTTTTTACCCAACCCAATTACCGCTAACCTGCTATTATTTATATAAAAATAATTTACCTCGCCGACCTTACCTTTTACATCTCCGACTTCTATTGCGCTACTAATTGCACCACCAAATTCTTTATCAAGTTCCGACCCATTAGAGGTCATTGACTGATCTTTATAGATTCCAATACAGATTAATTCACTGTCAGCATTTTTTATTGACCCATCTAAAACATTAATATTTGATATATGTGACATAGTGTGAGAGTTCCTTTTTTTATTTGAAAAAATTTATTATAAAAATTACTATCTGTATTTATGCTATCCAAATATGCCTTAAACGCCAAAATAATTTTATAACTATGTAATGTTCATTGATTAACTAATTTCCATTATAATATTTATGAAAATATTCCACATAAAACCAGAAGAACGCTCCCCGATTATTATCTTAATGCTCATGTTTTTTTGCATTGTGGGATCTAGCATAACAGGCTCTAGCGCGAGAGATACATTTTTTCTTACACAGTTTGACAAATCCTTATTACCTCTAATGTTCGCTGCCGTAGCTGCATTTATGGTTGGTGCTATCATGGTTTATAACCGCCTTGCATCCGAATTAGATCTGGTTAAAGTTATCATTCTTTCATCATCTTTATTTTGCTTTACATTGGTCTTTATCAGGCTAAATCTTAATGGAATAGTTATCCCAATTTTTTACGCATGGACTGATGTAATAATATCAATAACAATATTTCAATTTTGGCTTTTGGCTAATGAAATATTTGATGCTAGACAAGCTAAAAGACTCTTTAGTTTAATTGGTATAGGAGGATCTATAGCTGGAATTAGTGCAGGGTATTTAATTAGACCTTTTGTTAAAAACTATGGTGCGGATGATCTATTAATTCCAACAATCGTGATGATTGCAATGATTGCAGTCTTTGCCAATTTTCTCGATCCATATCGTTCTAATAAACAATTTAAAAAGTCTAATAACAAACCAGCGAGTAATAAGACTATATTTGACCCATATCTAAAATCAATCTTGGTTATGGTATGCTCAGCCACTGTCTGTTCAAGAATTATCGAATATCAATTTAAAATAACCGCCGTAAATAGTTATGAATCCTCAACAGAGCTAGCCGCTTTCTTTGGTGGTTATTACATGTTTCTAAATGCCACAACTCTAGTCATGCAACTATTCCTCACAGTATACGTACTTACCCGATTTGGGATACTTGGTGGTTTAATATTTTTGCCTATTGGATTAGCGATGGGTTCACTATCATTTTTGATGTTAACAAATTTATCAAGCATATTTTTGGCTAGATTATTCGATCAGGCGTTTAAGTTTTCTATTCAAAGTGCATCGAGCGAAATTCTATGGACTCCTGTCCCAAAACAAAAAGCTAGACGTGCTAAACCATTAATTTATTCCTCGATAAAGTCTGTTGCAGAGGGAGTTGTAGGAATATTTATATATATTATTATTATCACTAAACTTCTGCCAAGTGATAAAATATATTTCCTCAGTGCTCCTGTAGTACTTATTACTATTCTCTGGCTTATTAATAACTTTAGAATAAAAAAGAGGTATATTTCTACGTTAGAAGACGCAATAAACCATCGGCATTTAAATCTAGAAAACATCCAAATTGATGAAACAGATAGTCATATTATAAAAACAATAGATACCGCACTAAATGATGATGATATTAATAAGCAGTTATTTGCAATTGAACTTATCAAAAACCTACCTCTTAATAATTGGCACAAGACTCTTAATAAATTAGTAATACATGGAGATTTCGATGTTCAAAAGAGGGTATTAATACTTGCCTGCGAAAAAAATTCTCTCATTGATAATAAAAAGATTAAAAAATTATCAAAAGGCGACAATCAAATTGCTGCTTTGGCAATTATGCTAATTAGTGATAATAAAATTGAAATTTTGATCGATAGACTTATTAATAATCTTGACCATGATAATGCTCATATTAAAGCAGCTTCTGCGGTGAGAATACTTAGAGTTCATCCTGATAATAAAAAAGCTAAAAAAGTTTTAAATGATTTTCTTGATATAAAAGATAAAGGGACAACCGCGTTGGCACTTGATTATTTAAAAACTTCGCGTGATTTACTACCTAGAAAAATACTCTATGACCTTTTATCTCATCCTTCAATTCAAATTAGTATATCCGCACTTCGTGTGGCAAAAAATCGTCTTGATAATTATTATTTACCAGCAATTATTTCAAATTTAGATAATGTAAAAATTGCACAAAATACTAGGTCAGTGTTAAAACAATATAATGAAGTTGATGTAATTACTACACTTGAAAATCAACTAAAGATTAATAGTTCCAATATGAGTTTATCAAAAGGAATTGTGCGTTGTCTTGGTGAATATCCAACTGAGAGATCAATTATAATTATCAAATCACTTTTAAATCAAAAAAACTATGACCTTTCTATTGTTTGTTCAGAAGCATTAATAAAAATTGCGAAAAAACAAATAGCTCAAAAGTATTTTGAACGTCCATTCCTTAATGAAATTAAGATACTATCGAATCAATATTTTAGATTACACTGTTTCAAAATGCTTATTAATGATCGTAAAGGGTCTGAGTTAATTGTAGATCAATTAATATCAGAACAAAGAAAGTTATTACAAATAATCTTAAAGCTTGTTACTCTGCAAATTCCCAATTCCCCTGTTGATTCTCATATCAAACATATCATTGACAACAACGATGCTGATTTACCTTACATATTAGAATTCTTTGATACTTCTTTCGGAAAAGATATTAGAGATATTTTAATGCCTATTATTGATCCTGACATAAACTTCAATAAAAAAGATGTTAAAAAAATACAGAAGAGAAATGATATTATTTTTAACATAAAATCATGGTCAGAATCTGATAATAGTTGGAAATCGGTTATCGCAATAGATTTCATATTAAATCATGACAATACAATTATTGAAAAAATTGATTGGAGTGAAGTAATACCAAGTCATTTTTTAGCTGAGCTATTTAATAAGAGCCCAGATGTTCATCCTTTAATCCCTATAACTAAATTTAAAAATCAATCGGAGCAAACTATGTTTACAATTCTAGAAAAAACTATTCTCCTAAAAACTGTAGACCTTTTTCAAAATATTCCAGGTGAATTATTATCTCAAATCTCTCAAATCTCAAGAGCTAAAAATTATCAACAGAATGAATTTATATTTAACGAGGGTGATTCTGGAGACTCATTATTCATCGTGCTTAGCGGAGAAATCTTTATCAAAAAAGGGGAAAAAATAATTGCCAAACTTGATAGAGGTGCTTCACTAGGTGAGATGGCACTGCTAGACAATGAAACAAGATCGGCAGATGCATTAGCTTCAAAAGATTCTGTTCTACTACAAATAAACCAAGACGTATTTTACGAACTTATGGAAAGTAATTCAGACATAATGAAGCAAATTATTAAACTATTGACTTCTAGAATAAGAGTGGCTAATTCTAAACTTGAACAGAGTCTGAAATAAGATTAGCGACAACTGCAGGATCAGCGAGCGTAGATATATCACCCATATCATCGTGATCTCCTTCTGCAATCTTTCTTAAAATTCTTCTCATGATTTTTCCTGAACGCGTCTTTGGTAAAGCAGGTGCAAATTGTATATTATCCGGTTTAGCGTGGGGACCAATCTCCTTGACTACAGATTCAATAATATTTTTATGAATACTAGATGAAAAATCAACGCCTGTCATTAGAGTAACAAAAGCATATATACCTTGGCCCTTGATCTCATGTGAAAATCCAACAACTGCTGCCTCAGCCACACCATTCGCTTTTCCTATCGCACCTTCCACTTCTGCGGTACCTATACGATGACCAGAAATATTTAATACATCGTCCACCCTGCCAGTAATCCAATAGTATCCATCTTCATCCCTTTTTGCACCATCACCAGTGAAATAGTAACCAGGAAAATGAGAAAAATATGTATCGATAAAACGCTGGTGGTCACCATAAATTGTTCGCATCTGTCCCGGCCACGATGTTTTTATAGCAAGAAGACCCTGTACATCATTACCATCTAACTCTTCACCATCATCAGTCATTAAAACAGGACGAATCCCAAAAAAAGGCAATGTGGCAGATCCAGGTTTAGTTGGTGTAGCCGCTGGAAGTGGCGTTATAAGCACACCGCCAGTCTCTGTTTGCCACCAAGTATCAACAATAGGACAACGACATTTACCTACTACTTCATGGTACCATTTCCACTCTGGTTCTTTAATCGGTTCTCCTACCGTACCAAGTATTCTGAGACTATCTAAATTTCGAGAATTTACCCAACTATCACCCTCTTTCATCAACGCGCGAAGAGCTGTAGGTGCTGTATAAAACTGATTTACTTTGTGCTTGTCTACTACATCCCAAAACCGTCCGTAATCAGGATAATTTGGAACGCCCTCAAACATAATCGTTGTAGCGCAATTCGAGAGAGGACCATATACAATATATGAATGCCCGGTTATCCAACCTATATCAGCAGTGCACCAGTAAATGTCACCATCTTTATAATCAAAAATAATATTATGTGTGAAAGACACATATACAATATAGCCTCCAGTTGTATGGAGCACTCCTTTGGGCTTACCAGTAGAACCTGATGTATATAGGATAAAAAGCGGATCTTCTGCGTCCATATGAACGGGATCACAGTTAGTATCAGCAGCCTTTATCTCTTCATGCCACCAAACATCCCTCCCTTCAACCATATTAATCTCAACCCCTGTCCTTTTGACAACGACCACTGACTTTATAGAAGGTGTATCATTCACTGCATTATCTGCATTATGTTTCATCGGGATATTATCTTTTTTTCCTCTTACCCCCGTATCTTGTGTTATTAATATTTTACAAGAAGAGTCATTAATCCTATCACGTAGTGAGTCTGAGCTAAAAGCACCAAATACAACAGAGTGTACCGCTCCAATCCTTGCACAGGCTAGCATTGCGATTGATAGTTCTGGTACCATTTGCATATAAATACAAACACGATCACCTTTCTCTATACCAAGGTTCTTTAATACATTTGCAAACTTTTTTACTTGATAAAGTAGCTCTGAGTAAGTGAAACTTTTATTTTCAGAGGGATTATTCCCTTCCCATATTATTGCAGTTTTGTTACCTTCTCCAGATGCGACATGTCTGTCTAGACAATTATAGCTGACATTAAGCTTACCATTTTCAAACCACTTAATTTTTGCTTCTTTAAAATTGAATTCCCTTACTTTATCCCATGGTTTATACCATGAAATTCTTTTAGCTATTCTAGCCCAAAAATCATCTGGATCATTAATAGATTCATTGTATAACTCGTTGTATTTATCTAAAGAACTGATTTGAGAGTCTATCGTCCAATCAGCTGACGGCGAATAAATATTTTTATTTTTCGACATTAAAAACTAGTCTCCAATTATAACTTAGCTAGGTATCTAGTATTTGTCCATGTGGGCACTTTGTGTATGTGCCATCATCATGCTGTTTTACTGCCACCATAGTAAACTCAGAAACACAAGCCAGTCTTCTTTTATCGTGTCTTCCTTCAGCGAATGCTTTGATGTTTACTTTGATAGATGAATTGCCAAGACTCGTGACTATAGCCTCAAAATTTACCCATTCTCCTACATAAACTGCCTCTTTGAATTCAGTTGCATCAATAGCACGTGTAACAGCTGCATCTGCTGGTGAGTTCTTTAATATTCTATGCGCAGCCTTGCTTACGGCGATGTCCATCCAAGATATCATTTGTCCACCAAACAATGTTCCAATTACATTAGCATCTTGTGGCATTACAAGTTGGGAGTATTTTACAATTTCAGCTTTATGTGTCATAATATTAAAATGGTAAAGCCCCGTCAGCTCACCCTCGAGAAAATCAATTTTCTCTGAAGAGCACGCCACACCGACGGGGCTTCACACCAATAAATTTAATTATCAAATAAAATTTTATGCAATAAAAATTAGTCACTATTTAACTACTAAAATTCTTTGCAATACGTTCCCCCTCATCAAAGTCAACTTTATGCAAAAGTATTCCACCTCCAACAAATAAAATAACTAATGCAAATAGACCGAGTCTCGCATTCCCAGTTACTACAGTTACAGTACCCAACAAAATTGGCCCAACAACTGCAGAAAATTTTCCTAGCATATTATAAAACCCAAAGAACTCGCCCTCTTTCCCTTTTGGAACAAGCCTAGCAAAAAGACTACGACTTATTGCCTGGATACCGCCTTGGAATAATCCAATAATACCCGCAATGATATAAAAATGAAGTTTAGAAGTCATAAAATATGCTGAACCAGTTCCTAAAGTATAAAATACAATTGCCACCATCACAGCATTTTTAGGAGTTATTTTTGATGCAAACCAATTAAAAGCAAGTCCTGCTGGAAATCCTATAAGTTGTACGATAATTAAGACCATTAACATATCACTCGCTTCAAATCCCATGGAAAGTGCAATCTTACCAGCCATGCGTATTATTGTATCTACGCCATCCATATAAAGCCAATATGAAAAAAGAAATAAACCAATAACTTTCATTTGTTTTATTTCTTTAAATGTAGTTTTTAACTGTGACCATCCAAGGCTAACAGCTTTTCCAAAAGAAATATCCTCACTATTTTTTTGTTCGGGTACAAAAAGAAAAATGGGAATGGAAAAAACAGACCACCACACTCCTACTGTAACAAAAGATAAACGAATCGCAGTGGCCTCATCGGCGATTCCAAACCATTCAGGATTTTGATACATTAATATATTTATTATAAATAAAATTCCACCTCCTAGATAGCCAAGCGAATAACCCAAAGATGATACAAGGTCAAACTCATCTTTTTTAGCAACTGACGGTAATAAAGAATCATAGAATACATTGCCACTCGCAAAGCCAATGGCACCTATAGCATATAGGATAGCAGCTAGCTGCCAATCTCCTTGTTCTACAAACCATAGTAATGAGGTAGACAGAATACCTAAAAATGCAAATGTAAATAAAAACTTTTTCTTTGTAGAGCCAGTATCAGAAATAGCGCCTAAAAACGGAGCCATTGCAGCAACAATTAAAGAGCCTACTGAGTTGCTTAGCCCAAGGTAAAAGGTACTTTGATTAACGAGCTCTGGATTAGACCAATATTTTTCAAAAAAGATAGGGAAAAATCCAGCCATGACAGTTGTAGCAAAAGCGGAATTTGCCCAATCGTACAATGTCCAACTAATTGCTTTTTTTTTATCCATTTTTTACCAACCTTGTAGATATGTAGTTATACCTGAATACAATTTATATCCATCAAATGTATTATTTGCACTAATTGTATTTCTTATACCTAAAACCATGTCAAATGATAGAGGACCAATACGCTCTTTAGATTTCGAGTTTAATATCCATGCCTCTGTACAAAAGTCCCATCTGCTAGTAGCTGAATCATAACCTTTATGATTTTCCATCCACTTATCCCATCCACTATCCAATGAGGTATAGTCATCTCTAGATTTTGAAATTGTTCTTGATTCAAATTTTAATAGTAGTCTATCCTTTGATATTTCAAACTCATATCCTATTAAACTTTTGAACCAGTTTCCCTCTTTGAGCCTATAAGTTTCCCCCACCTTACTAATTATTGAGTCTGGATTGGTGTGGGAACCAGCAAATAAATTTATTGGTGTGTATAAAAGTTCAGATGTACTTAAAGTAACATCAAAAGCTCCATATACTCTCGATTTAGATTTATTATTAAAGCTATACCCGCCAAAAACACCTATACTTAACCTACTAACTCCAGCACCAATATTTAACTGAGACAGTTGTTTATAGCCTACCGTTTTAAAAGGCTCTATCGTAAAACCAAATGGTAGAGATAAAAATATACGCCCATATAAAACACCTGATTTTTTACTTGACCAAGATGGGTCTCCTTTTAAAAGTGCGGTTACACCTAACGATACATCACCAATGCCAGAGCCAGATTTTTTTGGATATATATAATAAGATTTTAGACTATCAAATGTAACTGTATCACCATAAGAATGATTTGGCGACATAAATCGTGGATCAATAAAACCTCTAGTAAAAGGCTTGTCTTTTGCATACAGAGCCCAAAGAACAGAGTGACTGCCAGTGGTACTATAAAAATCATCATATATCATTTGCAAAGTATCTCTAGTCCCGGCAGGGAGGGTGATAAATGAAATAGTTTGAAAAAATGAATCTATTTCGGCCATGGTATTAATGTGATAGTCAATTAAATCATCAACACCATAAATACGATCAATCGTCGCATTAGCCGAATATTCTTCTTGCATTGAGTAAATATTAGGTACCACTAGACTTAACATAAAATCATTGGATATACCGTAGTCTATTCTAAATTTTCTACCTCTTTGTTTACGATCCTTTTTTTCATCAAGCGTACCGGATGGTATAGCGATTCTTGTAGTGTCATAATAACCTGCACTAAATATCGGAAGATTTGTATTATATATTGCATTAAAATTTTTCATATACGATTCAATAGTAACAAATTCATTTATGAATAAATCACCAACATGATACAAGTCATATGAACCATTATAATAACCTGAATCGCTTTTTGTAGCATCATCAAAATAAGATCTACCGATACCTCTCATATTAAATTCTTGATTTTTTAGATTTAACTCGCCCTCCATAGAATAATTATCTATTGTGAGCCTAAACATATTAGCTGGAACAGTTGGTAAGACTTGTCCATAGCATGCAGCTATAAAAAACAATAATATTATCTTTTTCAATTTTTATATAGCAAAAAATTGTTTCTAAATTTACTGAATTCTATTTCATCATGCATATATTGAGGAGATAGATAGTCAGGAGGCTTCTTTTGGGCTACAAACAATCTTAATCGATTTGAACCAAATAGCTTATCAATGTAGCCCTTTTCTTCCCATTGGAATTCTCTTGGATGTAATTGGCTGATAAGTGTTATGATTGATGTTGCCGTCTCTAGAGGTTTTACTAAATTTTTATCAGAAATAGAGATTTCTATCCCACTGCATGGCATTCCATTATACTTTGGCACTCGATTATAATACGGTGAGCCCCTAGGCTTAAACTCAACTTCTTTGAAATTCACGCCTGGAAGGTTCAACATTTCTAATTTTTCTATAAAAAAATTTGTAGCAAGCCATGGTGCTCCAAATGTTAAATAAGGAGATTCTGTTCCAAAACCGACATTTAAATTAGTCCCTCTTAGTAGATCCATACCGGAATACATTATAAGAGTGTTTAAATCTTTAATATATGGCGCAGGTTTTTTCCAAGGAAGCTTTGTATCATCGATGTATTGACTTCTTTCCCAATTGGCCATCGGAATTATTTTAAGGTTGACTCTTTTCAGGTCTTTTACCCAACCCATTTCATTTACCATCAATAATATTTCGCCTATGGTCATGCCATGTCTAATAGGAACCAGATGATAAGCCTCAAAAGATTGGAATTCTTCTCTTGGAAGAGGTCCCTCAATATTTAACCCATTGATTGGATTTGGTCTGTCCAGTACAACGATTGGTATATCATAATCGCTTGCAGATTCAAATAGTTTTGTTATAGATGAAATAAATGTTGAAAATCTCACCCCAGTATCTTGGATGTCAATTACTATAATATCGAGCTTTTTCATTATCCAACCTGGTGGATATAAACTTCGATCAAGAAGGTTAAATACTTTTGCTCCAGTTGCCGGGTCAATTCGCTTATTACCAATCAATTTTGCCCTGCTATCATCCATCCCCCATATCCCATACTCAGGCTCAAATATTGCCTCTATATTGATATTCTCATTATTGTCTATAATATCTAGGATATGTTTATTGTTTCTTGTTACGGCAGTGTGGTTACAAAATATACCTATACTTTTATTTTGCAGAAGATCAAAATCCATTTGTTCCAATATGTCTAAGCCAGTATACACATGATTAAAAAAAGAAAGATCTGGAACATTTACTATAGATGAATATGCATATTTATTATTATTTGCATTTAAAAAATAAAAAGCAATCAATATACTGATAATATATCTAAAAAAAATATTAGTCATGCTGTCATTATTTTATTCTGTTTTTTAATTAAATAAAGACCTAAACATACTATTAGTCCATTAATTATCAATATCTCAAATTCCAAAGAAAAATAATATTGAATTAAATAGCTTAATAATGGACCAATAACAGCTACATAAGGAACCCACATATCTTCAATCTGAAAATCTGTAAAAAGTCCGAATGCATACAGACCTAATAGTGGACCATAAGTATATCCTGCAACACTAAAAATAGCGAAAATAATACTCTGGTCATTAATTATATGTAGAAACAAAATAATTACCATGATTGTAATTGAAAATATAATATGAACAATCTTTCGTTTAACAACACTATGATTGCCACTTTCATTAAGGTTTAAAATATCAATACAAAAAGATGTGGTCAATGAAGTTAGCGCAGAATCAGCACTTGAATATGCTGCTGCTATTAATCCTAAAATAAATATTATGATTATAGGACGACCAAGCACTTCACTCAGGACCACAGCTGGAAATAAATCATCCGGCTTTTCGAACGTGATTCCATATTTTATAGATATTGAATACAGCAAAGCACCCAATGATAAAAACAAAAGATTAACAAAAATCAAACTGATACTAAAATATGACATGTTTTTCTGAGCATCTTTTAAATTTTTACAGCTCAAATTTTTCTGCATCATATCCTGATCCAAACCAGTCATTACAATTGCTATAAATGCACCTGCTAAAAATCTTCGTAAAAAATGTTGTTTACCCTCCCAAAAAAACATTTTGGAATATTCACTATCATTAATAAAAGGTATAATACTAGAGTAGCTTAATCCTAGGTCTTTCCCAATTAGATAGACTGAAATAATTAAAGCTAATAACATAAAAAAAGTTTGAAGTGTATCGGTCCATATAATAGTTCTTATGCCGCCACGAAATGTATATAACCAGATCAACAGGATAGTAATAAGCACGGTTATAAAAAAAGGTGCTCCCCAGCTTTCAAACACGCTTAGATGCAAAACTCTTGCAACAATATATAACCTAAAAGAAGCTCCAATGGTCCTAGAAATAATAAAAAATATAGACCCGGTTTTATAAGATCTAACTCCAAACCTATCTTTCAAATAACTATATATCGATGTCAAATTTAATTTATAATAAAGTGGTAGTAGAATAAGAGCGATAAATGCATAACCCAGCATATAGCCAAAAACCATCTGCATATAACTGAACTGACTATCAGCAACCCAACCAGGAACAGAAATAAATGTTACTCCAGATAGCGACGTTCCTATCATTCCAAATGCTACGACATACCAAGGAGATGATCTGTTGCCCAAAAAAAAAGATTCATTACTATCATTTTTTCCTGTATACCATGAGATCAATGATAAAAATAAAAAATAAAGGACAATACAGCTAATTATGTAGGTAGGACTCATTTGTTTAAATAATAAATATTCATTAATTATTTCAATATATGGTACTATAAGTTAACTGATTTTAATTTTTTCTTGCATCAAAGATAATTATGAACGACATTTTTCGATAACTATGGCTAACAAAAAAGAATCAGGCGGTGGTTTTGACAAAACCACCGATTTCAAATGGTTTGGAATTGGCATCCTTGTCTTTATTCTTATATGGGTAATGCCAACCCCTGAATCTATGTTAGCTAAGGCTAACGATTTATTTGGAGACCTCAGCCCAGAAGAAATTGAAGGCAAAGCTTTCAATATGAAAATTATTATTGCTTTATTAGGCTGTTGTACTGTCTTCTTTGCCACTGAGGCACTACCTATGCCAGCAGTCGCTCTCTTCATTGGACTAGTACAATTATTTTTTGGGATTACAGAACCAAAAAATATTGTTGCAACCTATGCGCATGATGCTGTTTGGTTTATAGCAGGATCACTTGCAATGGGAGCTACTATGGTCAAGTATGGACTTGATAAGCGAATCGGTATGCTTGTAATGAACCTCTCTGGAACAAAAGTCCGCAATGTTGTTCTTGGAATATTAGTTGGTACGGCTATTCCTTCCGCATTTATTAGTGAAGCCTCTATCGCACCAATGTTTTTGCCTATTGCAATGGCACTATATACTCTTACTAGTAAGAAAATTGGAGATGCTACTCAATTAGGAAAACTTTTAATGATGTCTATAGCAATTGGGTGTATGGTTGGTGCTCCTATGAGTCCAACTGGCGGAGCAAGAAATGCTATTATGATTGGTTTTTTAGGAAACCTAGGTCCAGAATATGAAATAAGTTTTATGCAGTGGATGGTCCTTGGCTCCTTCTACACTCTATTTTTAGGAATATTCTTTGCCATACTATTACCATTCCTATATAAGCCAGAAGTAGATGACCTATCTGAAGCTGTAAACACACTCCGAGAAGATTTGAAAAAACATGGTGACATGACTAGAGAGCAGTGGATGGTAGCAGGTATTGCACTACTAATGATCGTCGCTTGGATAACTGATAAAGACCTTATCGCTCCAATACTTGGTTTCCCTCTAGGGCTTGGAGGGGTTGCTATGACAGGAACTGTTTTATTCATGCTTTTAGGTCTGACATCTTGGTCTGACTATGAAAAAAATGTTAGTTGGGGTGTTATTGTTTTATATGCTGGTGCAATTAGCCTTGGTGCAGTTTTCAAAACAAGTGGAGCTGCAAAATGGCTCGCTGATAGTTTGATTAATGTTTTAACAACATTTAACATTCAAGAAGGTCTTCCTCTGGCTATATTAGTTGCGGTAATTGGAGCGTTAATGACCAACCTAATGAGCGCTGGTGCTACGGTTGCTGTCATTGGACCAGTTGTTCTTGAAATGGCTATGAGCTCAGGAACTAATCCGATTATAGTTGGTGTAGCTTTAGCTATTGCTACGTCAATGGCATTCTGGCTTGTTATTGGAACACCAGCTAGTTCAGTAGTCTACTCGGCGGGTCTTTTGGATTCCAAGGATTTTATTCGCATGGCGACCTTCGCCTGGCCAGCTGCATTAATTATCATTATTGTTATGATTATTTTTTATTGGGTGGGTCTTGGTCTACAACCTATCATGATAGGAGGTTAAATATGGATAGCGGTATAATTTTAATTATTGCACTAATTATTATTGGTTTTGCTATCACCTGGAGTAATCAGGGTCAAGTTAGAGAGGTTGAACTTCGCCAATCGAAATATGCAAAAGAAAAAGATGAATTAGCAGAGCATGATAATCGAAGTGCTAATGATGTTGATAACCAGAGAAATGATATGCTTAAAACATTAGATAATTCAATTAAAGACAACCCTGAACAATTAGAGCAAATAAAGCATATTGTTAATGATTGGGCTGATATGAAAATAAAATCTTTTAAAGATAGAAGATCGTGGGTTAGAAACCCTGAGGATGAAAAATAGTTTCACAAACTAATTATTAAATATCACATCTTCTCCTTTACCTAAGGGATTCCATACTCCATATTTTTTCATCATAGATTGAAAAATTCCAGATTCAATTATTCCCCCCATCCATTTTGCGAGGTTAGTAAATCTTTTATTAAACCAACTAATATCGACATATGCAAACTGTCTTATAAATGGTAAAATTGCCATATCGCCAAGAGATATTTTTTGACAGAATAAAAACTTTTCATTATCTAATTTTTTTTCGAAACTATTTAATATCACTTCACATTCATTTCTATAATATTGAACAGAAAATTCTGGATAACGATCATGATATTTATATTTATCAAGCCATT
>CAZYDX010000048.1:0-15917 GCA_964646455.1 uncultured bacterium
GTTTATAGGTTACCTTGATATCTGGCTGAACTAGATTATCAAAAGATGCTTTTGCCGAGGTTAAAACATCTGAAGAGAAAGAGACTCCTATATTATATTCTTCATCGGACTTTGGCGGAAGTATTATTGACTCGGTATGCGGATTCTCCATCATTGTTGGGACATAGAATGAGACATCAACGGGCAGTTCAGAGTCAGAGATATTTTTTATGTTAGTTTTGACAAAAGGGCTTCCCTCGTAGTATCGGTGCAGGGATCTAAATATGGGGTTGTGGTTTATTGTAGCAGAGTTAATGCTCACAACAGCAGGACTAAGTTGTAAAGAGACTGAATACCGATATGTGGGGTCGAGGTAGGGGTGAGCCTCGTAGCCATATTCAAAAACAACACTTTTAAATTTTAGAGTAATACCAGCGGATGGTATGCGCAATTTTTCTTCCCCATTCAGATCCTGTTGAAATCCTGCTCTGAAACCTATACGATTTTTTACGAAATATTCTGCACCAACATGTGCCCTGTCATTGTCTATGTCCATCGCGAGTGTTAACCCATCAATCGGGAAATAAGCAATCCCCAGCTTAAAAGCCTGCCCTAGGATTGTTTCATCCACCTTATTTTGTTTATAGGTGACATCTGTGCCACCAAGGTCATATACACCCATACCAAAGCGGAGTGTTTTAAATGGAGAAAATAATATTCCTACATCATATCCGATTCCTGATGATTTTCCGTAAGAGGTTCCATCAAGCCCCATATCTCTGGACATGTATTTAAACGTTCCACCAATAGAAAACATTTTAAATGGTTGATAACCGAGGGAGAAATTTAGTTTGTTCTCACTATAATTTAGTTCTTGATCATCAAATCCGAGGTTTGACCAGTCAAAACCAATAGCGATGCGATCTCCAAATGGCCAGACGACCCCCGCATATGAATGAGTAATATTCATCGCATATAGATCTGCGTAGCTTGAGGTAAACTCTTTCCTACGTAGGCGTGGTAATCCAGCTGGGTTCCAGGTTATTGTATTCCCATCGTCAGCGACAGCGATAAAAGCTCCGCCCATTCCCAGCGGTCTTGTCCCAACAAATATTTGTTCCTGAGGCATTGCCAAAGAACATAATATCACTATATATATTAATAGAATCTTCATCGATTCAAGACCCCAACCGTTGTCTTAAGCATAGAGCCTGAAGACTCTAGAGTTACAATATAGAGTCCACTAGGAACCACACTCCCGTCTGAGTCTTTTCCATCCCATACAATGATATTATTCCCAGGGCCTAGTGTTTGTTCTGGTTTTAGCGTTCGTTTTATTTTCCCAGATAGATTAAAAATTCTTGCAGTAACGTTATCTGACTCAGAAAGATCAAATAAAATATTAGTATGAGGGAACTCGAAGACTGACCCCGCAGGTGAAAAGATTCTTGGCTGGCAAACTATTTTTTCTGTGTCTAGTGAGGCTACTGTAACCACGCTATCCGACTTGAACGCTGCATATATACCTAATTTTGATAATTGTGTTTGGATATATGGTATGCTGTTTACACTTATGATAGATCCACCTAAAGGGGATATGTTTCCATTAGATGTATTTATATGTCCAATATAAGGGTTGTAATTACTTTCTGCTTTATCCGCGTACATGTCTGGAATGGCAATTCTTAATATTGTAGGTTTATCAAGCTGGATGTCTGAAGGGGTGATAGTATAATAGTTTGAGATAGAGTTTGAATCTAATGATGTCCCCTCGTCCAGCAAGTTAATGGACACCGAGACATCCTCCGAAACAGCATTTTGAGGAAATAAAACGGATACATTACCATCAGAGCTGATTACGCTACCGCCAGCCTGTGAAATAATTTTTTCTGGTGTTTTAAAGAAAATCGCATCAACCATTTTATTGCCACGCTTATCGGCAGCGCTTGAGATATGTATTTTGATTGCATTTCCTATATAATTATCAGGCAGGGTAAGTAGTCCAGTCCATATATCAGCGCTATAACTTTGTTTTACAACAATCAGACTATCACTTATGTCATCTTCATCAATATCATTCATATCTGGGTGCATAGCAAAAACATACGGCTCTGCCATTGGTGAGTTATCCATCTCAAATTCTTCTTCAAATTTAATTACGAGGATTATTTGTCCTCCAACACCGTAGTTTACCTGTATTGTTTCAACTATAGGTGGAGTCTGGTCTATATAAAAATAGTCCCAGTCCGACCAGTCTGAAGCGCCGAGACTATAGTCAACTGCTTTTACTCGCCACTGGTATCTGCCCTCTGGTAACTGGTGAATCATTTGACTGGTTCCGCTACGTGTACCCATGCGACCTGTACCATATGCACCTGAAATAATAGAGTGGGTATTTCCGCCAAGGTTATAATTTTGGTCTTCTCCCATCTGTAGCTGATATTTTATTCCCGGGTCTAGTGTTTTCCCATATCCTGAATGGTTGTCTAGATCTATGCCACTATGCCAGCTAATATTTACAGTATCAATATTTACAGTACTCAAAAGCATAATAGGCTTGCTTGGGCTTATATTGGAGTTAGTAAACCCTTCGAGGTTCTCATATACCCTACTAATTAATTCTCCTGTAGAGGTTTGTCCAGTAATTAATAAATCTAAGTCTCCATCATAATCATAATCACCCCACTGTGTTGAAGAATGGCCAACACTGTCTAACATATATAATGTCGTATCCATCGTGAATTCACCTGCAGAGTTTTGTTGGTACACTATTGTTATTGGGTCTAAATATTCTAGAGTACCAAAGTCATTGATTATTGAGTTAGTAAAACCACTACTAATCAGATCTAGATCGCCATCATTATCATAGTCTCCCCAGTCAAGACTTGCATAGCCTGTTCCTTGTAGTTGCTGATATAGAGTTAACTGATTAGTCGTTTCATTAATATAAATATCTGTATACATTTGATAACTCTCAAGGTCACTATACGATAGTGCTAAATCATCGTAGCCATCATTGTTAAAATCAGCAGCTGATAGCGCATAAAGTCCAGTACTATTAAGGTTACTATTAATGATTGTATCGTTTACAAGGGTCATGATACCTGAACTGTCATTTATGTACATGTATGGAAGAGCTATTAGGTCTAGATAATGATCACTATTAATATTCATCCAAATAACCGCAGATTGAGATTGCGATACTAGCTCAGATTGCATTGTATCAGGATTTAACAAACCATTATTGTTTTTAAATATTTTTAAATCCTTTGGATATGGTGGATAATCTGATATATTAAATAATCCACCTGTGACCAAATCCAAATCGCCATCATTATCATAGTCTCCCCAGTCATGATTATTTTTACCACCAAAATATCCTATATCAATTTGATTTTCATCTTGATCAAGTATGTATTGTCCATTTTCCCATTTATAAAGCAATGTCCAAGAAGATGTATTAAAGCCAATTGTAGCGATACCTGTCATTGATATATCTAGGTGCCCATCATTTGTATAATCAACAAAACTAAGGTGACCTCCGAAGACATTATTCATGCTACTTTGTAGATTGTCGACGCCTAATATGCCATCATAATTTAAAAAAATCTGTGTTTCACTTGTACCTGTATAAAGATTTCCTGTGATTGCTAGATCAAGCAGGTTGTCATCATTGATATCGCTCCACCTAGAGATACCATAAGAATATCCAGGAATGGACTGAACAGAATTTACCAGCCTTGGAATAAACAATTCCTTTTCTAGCGACCAGTCAGATATCAGGCCAGAGGCATCAACAGTCTGGACTTTCCAGGAATATGTCCCCCAAGGAATATTTGTAAACTCTCGAATTAGTTTTTGACCAACATTTGAATTATTGAATGGGACCTCATCTGATAAAAGGCTTACATCATTAGACTCGGATAGTGACCTAGTTATTGAAAGGTTATATCGTAGTCCTTGTACAGAGCCAATATCATCTGAGCCCTCCCCCCAGTTAAATATTACTCTATTACTAATTGCAAATGATTCTAATACGCTAGGTGGACTAGGCGAATTATTTACGCCATTAGTTGTATTCATATAAATGGAGACAAAAGAACTATCTTTTTCTCCAATTTCTGTTGTTCCTGAGCTGATAATATCAGGCTTCCCATCTTGGTCTATATCAACAAATGAAATTGCCCTAGCACCATCAATTATCTGAGAATCAGTAAATTCAACCTCACCATTGCCATTATTTAAATAAATTTTTCCTTCCAGAGCCCAAATAGAATCTCTTGCATTCAATAAGACAATTGTAGTGTCCGCACTTAGAGTATCACCTTGGTCATTTACTTCTACATTATCTATTAAGTAGAATGTGTCATAGTTGATGCTATGTCCCACTGCACCACTGATCGCAATATCTTTATATCCATCTAGGTTGATGTCTATTGCTTCTATCGTTCCAAATATCGTTCCGAAATCGATCTGCTCATTAGCAAGTCTAAAATTTCCCGTTGGTTCATTAACATATATTAATGTTTTTAAGGAAGAGTCTATAGGACTATATCCTGAAATAATTAGATCATCATCAGTATCATTATCAAAATCGGCAAAACAAATTGCGGTGCCTTTCAATGCAGCTATTTCTTGAGTTGTAGCTTCTCCCAATCTGCCAAGTGGGTTATTTAAATATAGTTTGGTCACTCCAGATTCAACAGTAAGCTGTTGGCCACTTGCAAGAAGGTCTAGATCGCCATCTAGATCAATATCGTTCCACGCTACGGCACCGCTTCGCAAGTCAGGCATGACCATATTATCATCAAATTCCCAATCCACATTTTCTTGATGGTTACTTTTGTTTATTAGAAGTTTGTTTGAAATAGTAGTTCTACCACTTTTTAAACCTATCCAAAAAACATCTAGGTCTCCATCTAGATCAACATCGCCCCATTTAAGGCTACTCTCACCTAAACTTTCTCTAATTTCACTTGGCAGATAATTATTTAGTGATACAGTACCACCTAAATTTTTTGTTAGAAATGAGAATTCTGCACCATGAACTAAAATATCTAATAGACCATCTCTATCATAATCTCCAAGCGCTATTCCACCATCACCGCCGATGTATTTGGCAGAATGATTTTCTGGTATATAGGTGAAATAATTATCAACAATATTAATCTGGAGTGTATCAATATTTCCAGAAGAGGAGACGTTATATATATCTAAAAACAATCCCTCTTCATTTCCAAAATCATATCCTGAAATAATAATATCATTTATTCCATCGCCTGTGATATCTCCAATTCCAATACTTGATGCTGCTGATTGAGAGAACACAGAGCTACGTGTCTCATCAAATTCAAACAGGTCTTGGCCTAATAAATCTTTTTCTAAGAAAAAGATTATTAAGATTGATATAAGGAAAAATTTTCTATTTAGAGGCATATGCCTATTTAGAGGTTTGAGTCCAGACACCGTCCCAATCATCTCCAGGTGGATTTACTTTAAAGTTTTCGCAACGGGGGATATATATCCTACTTGGATTCGTTTTTCTCCCTGGGAACATTTCTTCTAGTTCATCAGCTGCTTTAAATGCTTCGATAGCTTTATCCCAATCCTGATTAAAATAGTGTCCTAAGCCTTCATGGAAAATGGGCAGGATTTTTTTGTATTGCTCAGGCTCCTGATCAATTTCAGAAATCAACTCAAAAACTTTTACGGGTTCTGTTTTTCCCATAACTCTGACGAAGTCAAGTGCCCTAACAACTACCTGGTCCTTTACAGATTCATATGTAGTGTCAGAAATTTGTATGTATACACCGTATTGTTTCGCCGAACTTTCTAGCCTAGCTGCTAGGTTTACTGTGTCGCCCATCATTGTATAATTCATTCGAGACTCAGAGCCCATATTACCGGTTACCATTTTTCCGGTGTTTATCCCAATCCTGTTTTGCATATGATGAACAATCTCTGGCCACCTTTCGCCCTCTGCCTGCCATTGCTCACGTAGTATGGCCAAACGCTCCTGCATCTTTATCGCTGTTCTACAGGCTAATAGTTCATGGTCTTTTAGGTCAAGTGGAGCGCCATAAAATGCTACAATCGCATCTCCTATATATTTATCTAGTGTTCCATTATTTTCCATCAAAATATCGGTCATTTCGGTAAGATAGTTATTTAATAAACTCACTAGATCACTCGCAGACAGTTTCTCAGAAAATGCTGAGAAACTTTGGATATCTGTAAAGAACGCGGTGTGGTATCCTTCTTCACCACCAAGTTCAGGCTCTTTTCCACTGTCGTACATTTCATCGATTAGCTCCGGAGATATATACGTTCCAAAAGATGATTTGAGAAATTGCTTATTTTTTTCTTCTTGAATGTAGTTGTACACTGTTATACCTAAATAGCCAAGACCAATTGTTGCAATCGGTGCAAATACATCTAGCCAGATGTAATGGTTTGTAAACATCCAAAACGCTAAAACAACATAGACCACAATAAGGCCACCAACTGCTGCGCCTCCTATTGCAGGACTAAGTTTTTGAATTCCAAAAGCCAGTAAGGCGGCCAATACTAATAAAACCAATGAAACAACATACTTCGGCGTTCTTGTAATAAATATATCGGCTAGAATTGTATTGAGCGAGTTTGCGTGAAGACCGACCATCGGATAGCTTCCATTAAATGGCTGTGACCCTAGGTCTGAGGTCCCAGGCGCTGTCAATCCGTACAAGAGTTTTTTCTTATAAAATTCAAAAGGGACTATCCGCCTGGCTGTATTCTTTTTTATGTTTCCTACTGTAATTCTATCTGAATGAGTGAAAAACCATAATGGTCTTTGTTGATCAACTAGACTGTGTTTGCTAAGATTCTGTACAATAAGAAAATCTCGTTCTAATTGTGAAATCTCAACAAGATTTTTTTTAAGTATTTTTTTATATTTTTCATCTTTTGTCGTTTTTGACATTGATCTAACATCTTTTTTTAATTTGCTGAAGCTAGTTATTGTATAATTTTTTATTGGTGCTTCATAAATGAATTTTTTCTTTTTGAGAAGGGCATCAAGTGTGATACTCGGGTTTATGCTTATCTCTTTTGCTACCAAATTCGAATTTTTTATTCTATTATACATTTTTATCATAGGTGGCTTAGCTTTTCTCTTCAAACTTTCAAAGAACTGCTGACCAGTTTTGGAGCCTGATGTTTTAAGAATATATGACTCCATTTGCTCAGCCATTGCAATTTTTCTGACAGTCTTTATCACATCCTTTTTACTAGCAAATTTTGCTTTTAATGCAGCTCTCATAAGAGGTTTTATATTTTTTGGACCTTGTAAAGTAGGGTCAGAATTGGCTATCTCTTTCACTTTTGCCATGACAAAGTTATCGTATTCTTTTTCTCTGAATTTTTTCAATACCCAGTAAGGATAGTGAGTAAAATCAAATTCTCCGTTGTCATCTTCCCATTTACCTGCCCAGTTCACCTGCATTAAGCCTCTTTTATCAATGGGGATTTTTATGTTTTTTCTTCCGTGTTCATCAGGATAGGGAAGAGGTATCAGCAGATGCTTTCCTGGGATAATTTCAACATCATTAAAACTAACGCCGTAATGATCCAGCGCTAGTGCGAGTCCAGCATTTGGGAATAACCGATCTTCATATTTACCAACAAGAGGATATCTTCTACTTATTCCATCATTCTCAGCAACTGTTTGAAAAAAGTATGTGCCCTTGCTTGATTCGATTAGTTCATCAACCGGTGGATCAATATCATAAAAATCATTAATTGTCTCTAAATCAGCCCGGTCTATTTTTTTAAAAAATTCCTTTTTCTCTAAGATTTGAAGTCTAGCCTCTTTATCGGGGGTGCGTTTTTTCACTAACATTTTTTTTCTTGGCTGGGGGAAGAAGGTATAGCCAAAATATATATTTTTTGCATCTGCCGCTGCATCTGCTAGCTCTATGTCTGGATTAGGGAATAGATTTTTTACCTCATCCAGTGTAAGAACACTATCGCCTTCAGTGCTGAAATCTTCATAATCTAGTTTTCTTTCTTGCCTTTCAATAAAAAAAATATCAAATGCAAGTGCATCCATCTGGTGCTCTTTTGCTGCTAAAATAGAGGGTACATGTTTCTCTCTACTCCAAGGCCACCTTCCAACAACCTGGAGACTTTTACTGTCCATATCCAATGTTGCAATATCATTTCTTGTCTCAATTTTTCCTCTGTTCAAAAACCTAAGATCCAGTAGTTTGTTTTCCATGCCTTCATAAAGTTCAAGCCAGGTCATTAGAATAAAAACAGCTGCAACACCAAAGGCGATAATAATATATGGATAATCTTTTTGCATATTTTTTACCTAGTCATAGATAGTGGGTGTGATGAACATAAGAAGCTCTCTCTGTTCTTTTTGTACTGAGGTGGTTTTAAATAAATAACCTATGATAGGTATTGCGCTTAAAATCGGAACGTACTTTTTATTTCTTATAATATTATCGGCTATGAGGCCACCAATGATTACAGTTTCACCATTAAAAACTGAAACTTGTGTTTGAACAGTACGCTTCGTAGATCTTGGTTTGTCTGTGGATATTTCTGCGGCTGAAAGAAGCGCTTCTACGGTCGCATCAACTAAAAGAGTAATAATATCATTTTCATTTATTCTAGGTGTTACCTGAAGTTTTATACCTATATCCTTTTCTTGGACAGTATTCATCGCTCCATAAAAGCCCATCCCCGTGAGGTTATTATTTGTATTTCCCTGGTTACTGGATCCACCAGTATTATTATTTCCTGAATTCAGACCTTCAATGTATACCGTGGTTGAGACCTCGGTGATTGCCTGGTGGTTATCAAGTGTAGTAACCTGAGGACTTGATAAGAGTTTACTTCTTCCTCTAGCCTGCATGATTTTTAATGCAGAAGTAAGCTGAGTTGGATTAAGAGTGGCAATGGTTATGTTATTCATACTGATTGGAAAATTGGCTGTATCATTTGGATTTCCGCCTAGTTGAATTGGGCTATTGGTCCAGTCAACCCCATAAGACTTAGAAGTGTCTAGCTGAGTTTCAATAAACTTTATTGCGATGTTTATATTTTTAATCGGCTTATCGAGCTGTTTCACCATGCCAAGTATACGAGGTATATTTTCTTGCACATCAGAAACAATAGCCATGTTCGGGGGGCCAGTCTGCCCGGCCATCGAGGCCACCGGGAGGAAAGACTGTACTGTTCCTCTTGATGTAAGAACGGTAGACAGGGGCGCCTGGAGATCATTGGAGTTTATATACTTTAATCTAATTACCACTGACTCAAGCTCACCTATTAGCTGAGTATCTAAGTCTTTTACAATGATGATATTTCCCTGTACAAAATAACTATAGTTGTTGGGTTTTAGGATTGCGTCCAGCGCAGCTTTTACGGTTACATTTTCAAGGTTAGCCGTAATTGTATCCTCAATATTTGGACTGATGACAATATTTAATCCAGTAAGTTCTCCGATCATGGTTAATACATTTCTGATGTCAGACTCTTTAAGATTAATGGACATTTTATCCATCAGTTTATAGCGCTCGCTCTCTTGGGTGCTTGGATCTATTTTAGAATACGCTGGATCGGTCCATTGAGACAGTGCAACTGCCTGTATTATTATAAATATTAGTATTAATAATTTATTATGCATTTAGTTTCCAACGTTCCTTGTGACTGTTGTGCTTCCATTCCTAAACGTAATTTGGTCGTTTTCAATCCTCTCAATCAATATATCATTGTTAAGATATTCCCCCTGCCTAAATCTCCGATTATCAATCAGAACGATCTTTTCATTATTAAACTCAGCAACTATTTCCACATTATATCTTTCCAAACTTTTTATTAGGATAGACTTTTCAATGTCCTGTTGTTTTTCAGTGTTTATTGAGGGATTTTCCACATCTGCCTCACTTGATAGCGTGACACTATTAAATGGATTTCTCTGCCACCCTACAAGTTGAGATGCTCTTGATAATCTTCTCTTACTCGAAGGAGCAGAAGCAACGGAGGCTTTTTTTGGCGCACTAGCCTTAGGCGCAGAATTTTGCACGATAGTTTTTTTAGGCTTCTGGGTTTTCACTTTTCGTGTGGTTTTTGAGCTACTAGAACCAGATGATTGACTGACTTGATCAGCAATCATAATTACAACCGAAATACCCAATCCTATTAATAGATTTCTAAGTCTAGGGGTCATGACCACCAGTAATTTAAACTAAAACGTGGTTTAACTAACGGAAAATATTATAAAAGCTGACAGCCAAAAAATAACAAAAAATTAAAGGTGTTAGATGTTTTTCAATTTCTTTTGGAGTAGCGTTATTGCGAGGTTTTGATCAATATCTTTACCAGTTTTTTCTTTAAAATATTCAATTATTTTGACAATATCTGCTATGCTTGATGCTCCAGTATTCTGGATTGCTTCGATAATGATCTCTTCATCAGTTAATTCAGCGTCGGTGCTTGCCGAAGAGCTAGTGTTGTCTACATTACTAGAGGCACTAGCATACCCCTGGTTGTTTTGAATAAGTCCCATACTGGAATTACTATTTTTTGTGTATATGTATGAAATGAATGAGATTTTTTGTTCACCCTCAGCAATTGGGTCTTGTGAAATCTGAATATTACTGATTGTAAGATAATAATTTGTAAAGGCTAACTGATCTAGAAAATTACCAAAATCTATAAAGGTTCCTCTTAGTTCTACATCTATTGGGTATTTTTCTACGATTAGTGTCTCTTGGGTTTCAGGAACCATGATTTGTTTTTCATCTAGTGGAGCGAGTGAAGGATTAAAATTATCAATAGTCAATTTATTTTGTTCCATTAGGCTGAAAAGCATTTTAGTGACATTATCAAACTGAGCATCGGTTGGTATTTTGTTTATCAGAGTCGTTAGCTCTTCTTTCAGACTATTCCACTCCTTCTCAATTGTGGGGAATTTATTCTTTATCTGAGAGTATTTATTTTTTTCACTTTTCAGTTGATTGTAGCTATCACTCATGCTAGCTAGAGAATTATTTAGTTCGCTGAAGTACATAAAATACCAGCCTGCGCATAATAGAAGTACAAAAGCAATTGTGCCAACAAATAGATTTCTTTGTTTATCCATTACAGTTCACACTTTAGTTCAAATGTCATATTATCAATATCCATGCCACTGGTCGTTTTTTTATTTATTACATCAATCTTTTTAAAAAGACCGGAATGCTCAGCTTGGGTAATAAAATTCGAGAAGTATCTTTCTTTTAATGCTGGATTAGCAATTATTGCACCAGTGACTCTAGCAAAGTCCTTATTCTCATCAACAATAGTAATTACTTTTTCTAGAGAGTTACCTACATGGATCCAGTCTCCGCGCTCCCAGCCTCTCTGGAATGATATCATATCCAGGGTTATCTCTTTAGGTGTATTATAACTTAAAAACCTCATGACGCTAATACTTAGATTGGAGAGTTTTGACTCTTTCTGTAGAATGTCTAACTGTTTCACGATTATATTTTTATCAGAAGATACTTTCTGGAACTTATTTTTTATCGGAGCAATACTTGAGGCCTGAGATTTCATCGAATTTAATTTTACTTCCATTTTCTCATGGTTTACAGAAGTCCATCCAGACAGGGAAATAATTCCAACAAATATTGCTGCTGCTGCTGGAATACTAAATTTATTTCCAATCCTAAATTTTTCTGATTCTTTGAACATATCAGGGAGTAGATTGACAGATTTATCTAGGTTGAGAGCTGCTCCAATAGCAGTTGTCAATGCAGGTTTGGAAAGGTCAAAATTTTCTTTTTCTTCTTCATCTGGATAGAAAGCGATATTTTTTAAAGGGTCTAGGTATTCTACGTTAACATCTAGTTGGTTTTGTAGATATTCATCAAAGAATAATATTTCTTCAGCACAACCACTTAAAAATATTTCTGAAATATTATCAACAGGGAATGCCTGGGCCATACTATTGAGTGCTCTTTCTAGCTCTTGATCCCATCCTTCAATCACTGGCCGCATAGCATCATCCTGAGGTTTTTTCTGTTTGTTTGTTGTATTATCATTCATATCTGATTTCAAAATAGAAGGGGGGACTCTGCAGTAGTCTCTTTTATCCCACTTTGCCTTTGAAGCAGTCGACCTATATTTCCATGCATCAGTAAGGTTCTGAATTCCAAGGTCAAGCGGGACAATGGCATCCGGAGAGCCTTGATTATATCCCAATAGAAAACTTTCAATCTCACCAATATGTATGATCAGAATTATGTCATGTTTTTTTCCAGGATAATTCCATCGGAAAGAATTAAGTACTGTCTGTGCCGCTGGTGGCCACAGCCTAATATCCCAATTTTTTTCTGAAAGAGTATTCGCCGGCGATTCTATATAATCAGCGTTAGCAACACCAATAATATTTTTCCCCTGTTCAAGCTCGATCGCATCAAAAATAATATCATCAGAGTTAAATGGAAGATTTTTTTTGGCATCATACTCTATGATCATATTCCTCTCTTTTTTATTTTCCATAGGGACCAGAACCGTTTTTAATAGTGAAGAAGTATTGTTTATTGTTAAGGAGATTGGTACTCCAGAATGCAGTTTTTTAATCACACTTCTGGGAACCTTACTACCTTTTTTTTCTAACTTGGTGGTTAACTGGTCATAGGCCTTGCCCATTGCGACTGAAAAACCAGTGGGGTTTCTTTTTGGATCTAGCTTTGCTTTATTTGCTGAATATATATCCGCACCAATGATAGATTTTATTCCGCTCTTATCTTGGATTAAGGTAGAATAAATATGCCCCTGGTCCATAGCCACACCCAGGAGTAATTTTTCCTTTTTAAGAGGAGGAGAGCTAATATTAGCAGGGTAGGAGCCGATGCTTTTTTTTAGTCTCTTTTTTCTTCTTTGGTACCATTTGCTTTCTTCTTCCTCTTCAATAATTTCTTCTTCTAGTTCATCCTCTTCTTCATCTTCTGCGTCTCCGTATAAGTCTCCAATTATATCGTCCTCAGATACTGACTCCCCAATTTTTCCACTATCTTCTTTTTTACCACCTTTTCTAAGGATATCAAACAGCTTATTAACCGCTACATCTTTTTTCTCCTCTGGTTCTTCTTTGCCTTCTTCTTCTTTTTCTGGTTCTTCTTTGCCTTCTTCTTCTTTTTCAATTAGGCCATCAGGGACTTTTCCTCCAATTGTATTTTCTACAATCGCAAGAGAGACAATCTCTTCTTCTTCGCTCATCATATTCAGTAGTAGCTGATGGCAGAGTTTATTAATTTTTCTGGGATAGCCTTGAGTCTGATTGTGGATAGCTCTTATAGCATCATCTGTAAAATACTCTCTTTCACCGCCACCTTTTTCTGTTAGGCGGTGCTTAATGATGCCCTCTACAGACTCATAGTCGAGAGGTCCTAGCTCGAAGTTGAATGTTATCCGATCTTCAAAGTTGGGATACTCGTGGATGATTGAGGTCATCTCCGGCTGACCAAAGATTACCAGCTGTAATAGTTTAAAATCATCTGTCTCAAAGTTTAATAGAGTTCGAAAGACGTCTAAGAACTCACCCTTTAGATTTTGACCTTCGTCAATTACCAAGACAAGAACGCGGCCATCTTCAACACCAGCTTTTATTAGGTGATGTTCAATCTGGTTTCTACAATCAATCACGGATGAGCCTGCTTCTTTTTCAATCCCAAAAAGATCAACAAGGTGTTGAAGTAGCACAAGCTCTGACTCAAATTTTGGATCAAGCACAGGGTAAAAGTCAAATTTCATATCCTCTTCAGATGAGAAATTTTGAATTAGTTTTCTACTAATGGTCGTTTTTCCTGTACCAATACCACCTCTTACAACGGAAAGACCTCTGCGCATTCTAATTGCAAGCTCTAATCCCTCAAGGCATTGTTTGTGTTCCTTAGCTGGGAAGAAAAGGTCTGGGTTCGGTGATGTGGTAAAGGGGTCAGCTTTTAGACCGATTGATTCAAACAGTTCCAAAATAACCTCTAGTTTCTATTTTAAAAATAACCAATGGAAGAATATATCATAAACACACCTGATACTAGGAGAAACAAGCCAAAGGGGATACGATATTTCATAAATGTTGGGTCTGTCATATAGACTCTGTTTGCTTGCCTCTCAAGAGAAAATATTGCTTTAGGTGTTAGAAGAAGCATTAAACTAAAAATTAGGGCTAGGACACCAATGATAATTAAATATTCTGTTGACTCATTGATCAGTGAATAGATAATAAAAATTGCTGCACAAAAAAGACCCAACCCAAAAGGCACGCGGTATTGCATGAACGTTGGGTCTGTCATATATATTTTATTCGCCCTGCGTTCTATAGATAGTATTGTATTCGGTGCCGCAAGCAGCAGCAAACCGAAAAAAACTGAGATGCCTCCAATACCTAGTATGTATATCATAATATTAAACTATTTGTATTATTTCAATATAAGTTAATGAAGATAGTACTTTATACCTCATAGATTTTATAGTAATTATTAAGTATAGTTTTAATTATTTCCTTCGAGAATTTGATTTAAAATAAATGGATTAATTATTCCCTCCGCTATTATAGTTATATCATTCCCCTTGATTTCTTGTTTTATTATTACTGGTTCTTTAACGCACATTTGTATTGCGCCATCCAGTATTGGCATAATCTTATTCATTTGTTCTTCATTATATTCATTACTTATTAATAAATACTCATAAACACCATTTACAAGTGCTTTTCCAAGGCATTGATTGATTGCTTGGTATAGATCCATCCCATCGGTCTGGGTTAATGTATGTATTCCTTCAATCCTAACACTTGGTGATTGAGCAGGAATAATATTCAATGAAAAACAAATTATAATTAATTGTAAATATTTCATTTTGTACTCCTAATATTCTAGATAGCTACCCGGGACTACTGATGGGGCGAGGCCAATATTTTGACCATAGAAGGAAGGAAGATTCCCCTTAGTAATGCTTGAGCTACTATTAATTGTTACAAGGTGATTAGAGACAACTGATCCAGTTATATTTGTTGAATTATTTAATTGAAAATTAGACCCGTAATTTAATACTGCGCCATGTATTGTAGAATTATCGAATGAGAAGCTACCAGAGTTATTTGTATCATAGTTGATTATTAGTCCAGAAACATTAGACGAATTGGTAATTGTCCCTCCATCTTCTGTGTAAATTATTACAGGTCCACTTACGCTATTAAATAGTGATGAATTTCCTAGAGAGCTACTATTGATCTCTATATTATTTGCGATGAGTGTTATGCCGCCGCTAACTGTACTATTTTGTTTCAACGTTATTTTTCCTGTGGCTACAATGATACCTGTTCCAGTGATATCAGTATCTGTGAATATTATGTTTTGATTGACGGCAATCTTATTGTTTATACATAGTGATGTATGGTCAGAGCCGCAATTTGGAGAGTTGAGATTTAGTTGAGTTCCAGCATTAAAGGCGAGAGGACCAGGCTGTGGTTGATGGTGGCTACCGGTCTTCCAGGTTGCTCCATACTTTGTTCCGTTCTTCCCATTGCCACTAGCATCGGAAACGGTTGACCCGCTTCCATCATTAAATTTCCAGTAACCTCTGAGATTTGCTTTAGAAGTATAGTCACCTGAGTTTGTTGCTGCATCTCTGCCTGCACCGTTATTATATAAGGCTAATATTTCAGCATTAGTTAGTCTTTCATTCCATACAGCAACCTCATCAATATCTCCCTTAAAAAAAGATCGAAATGAAGAGCCATTGTTTGTTGTTTCTGCCCCAATAAAGAGCTCACTTATTTGTGTATTAAACCCGTTTAATGTTGTTTCTTCCCAGACTCCATTTACGTATGCACGAACCTTGGTCCCATTATATCTAATTGCAACAAACGACCATTCATTTTTTGGTATAGATAAATT
>CAZYDX010000049.1:0-15885 GCA_964646455.1 uncultured bacterium
GAATAAATTTTCTTTATCTAAAAGAAAAGTTAAATTTCATAACAAAAACTATGCCTTTATTAAATTAAAGCTATCGTCTATTTATTCTAAGTCGAATTTTAGCGTATAATTTTTTAGGTCTTTGTCTAAGAACTCGTTAAGAAAGGGAGGTATTTAATATTTTGGTTATTGGCGTTATCCCAGCTAGGATTGGATCTACTAGGTTCCCGAAAAAAATATTAGCAGATATTGAGGGGAAGCCTATGGTTGCCCATGTTGCTGAAAGGGCATTGGAAGCGGAAAAGCTAGACAAAGTTATTATTGCAATAGATTCTGAAGAAACTGAGAAGGCTCTATCTAGTTATAAATTTGATTTAATCATGACAGATATTGAACACCAAAGTGGAACAGATAGAGTTGCTGAAGTAACAAAAACAATAGATGATGCAGAAATTATCATAAATATTCAAGGAGATGAACCACTGCTGAGCCCCAAAGTTATTGACAACCTGGTAAGACTATTTGATGATCCAACAGTTTCTATGGGGACTGTAGTAAGCAGAAATATTGGGGTTAAAGATTATTTAGATAGGAATATTGTTAAAGTGTTTCTTGATGAAAATCAAAATGCATATAATTTTAAGCGAGATATATATGATGCTGAAATTGGTGGGGTATTTAGACATGTTGGTTTCTATGGTTTTCAGAGAGAGACTCTTTTTGAATACTCCTCACTTCCTCCTTCTAAAAATGAGATAGACAATTTACTCGAGCAGTTTAGGGCCCTTGATAATGGAATAAAAATTAAGGCACTGATAACTAACTCTGAGCAGCTTGCCGTTGACGTCCCGGAAGATATAGACCGTGTAGTTTCTAAAATAAAAAAATTAAATAAAGCATTATGATTGGTATCTATGGGTAGTTCAAAACCAACAAAATATATATTTGTACTAGGTGGCGTTATGTCGGGTCTTGGTAAAGGGATTGCCGCCTCTTCGATTGGCTATTTATTAAAGAACTCTGGTCTACGGGTTACAATACTAAAATTAGATCCATATTTAAATGTAGATCCAGGGACTATGAATCCTTATCAGCATGGTGAGGTATTTGTTCTCGATGATGGTTCTGAAACAGATCTTGATCTAGGGCACTATGAGCGGTTTATTGATGTAAGTATGACAAAAAATAATAACGCAACCGCTGGTCAGATTTATAGTACAGTCTTAGACAAGGAGAGAAAGGGTGAATATCTCGGGCAGACTGTACAGGTTATTCCTCATGTCACTGATGAAATTATTAAAAGAATAAAAAGCATTAATAAACCTAAAAAATATGATGTCATAATTTGTGAAGTTGGTGGGACTGTTGGAGATATAGAGAGCCTCCCATTTATGGAAGCAATACGTCAACTATCTTTGCAGGTCGGTTATCACAATCATTTAATTGTTCACGTAACTCTATTGCCTTATGTAAAAGCAAGCGGAGAGCTTAAGTCTAAACCGACACAACATTCTGTTATGAAGCTAAGAGAAATTGGTTTGACGCCAGATATGATCCTTTGTAGATCGGAATATGATATTGATAAATCAGTAAGAGAAAAGATTGCTTTATTTTGCAATGTTCAAGCAGACCATGTTTTTGAAGGTAGAGATGTAGAGAGCATATATGAGGTTCCGCTTGTATTAAATGAGCAAAATATGGGTCGTTTGATCAATGAACGGTTACAGCTCAACCGTAATCCAGACCTTTCAAAGTTAGATAAATTTGTCCATAATTATAAAAATCCTAATTCAAATGTTGTGATTGCAATGTGTGGGAAATACACAGAATTAATTGATTCTTATAAAAGTGTATTAGAATCATTTATCCATGCTGGTGTTGAGAATAATACAAGAGTTAATATTAAATGGGTAAAAACTGACAAAATAACCGATGATCAAACAGCCAAAAGACAGTTTAAAAATGTAAATGGAATTTTAATTTTACCAGGGTTCGGTTCTAGAGGTGGAGAAGGAAAGATCATGGCTTCTAAATATGCCCGTGAAAATAAAATACCTTTTCTTGGAATATGTTTAGGCATGCAGTGTGCAATTATTGATTTTGCTCGACATGTCTGCGGTTTAAAAGGAGCAAACTCAACTGAGTTTAATAAACGCACAAAATATCCGGTGATAGATCTTATGGAATCTCAAAAGGCGATTAAAATAAAAGGTGGTACGATGAGACTCGGGGCATATGATTGCAAGATTGAGCAAGGTACTAAAGCATTCGCTGCATACAGGTCTAAAAAAATATCGGAGAGGCATCGCCACCGTTATGAGGTAAACAATCGCTATAGAAAAAGACTTGAAAAGGGGGGGCTTATTATATCTGGGTTTAATGAAGAACTAGGTGTTGTAGAATCAATTGAGATAGGTGATCATCCTTGGTTTGTTGCTGGGCAATTTCACCCAGAATTAAAAAGTCGGGTTAATAGGGCTCATCCTCTGTTTAGAGAATTTATAAAAGCTACAACAAAACATAATAAAAACAGGAACTAGATTTTGAAAGAAGTAAAAGTAGGTAAAGTTAGATTCAGTGATAAGCATCTTGGAATTATTGCTGGCCCTTGTGTAATTGAAAATCGTGATCATTCTATAAAAATGGCATCTGAGATAAAAATAATATCAGAGAAATTAGAATTGCCCATTATTTTCAAAAGCTCATTTGATAAAGCAAACAGGACTTCAATAAAATCATTTAGAGGCCCTGGGATTGATGAAGGTATGCGCATTCTAAATGATGTGAAGGATGAAACGGGATTATCAATATTAACAGACATTCACACTGCTGATCAAGCAGGTGTAGCAGCAGAAATAGCAGACGTTATTCAGATTCCAGCTTTTTTAAGTAGGCAGACAGACCTTTTGGTTGCCGCTTCCAAAACCGGTAAAACAGTAAATATTAAAAAAGGACAGTTTCTGGCTCCATGGGATGTTGAGCATATTGTACACAAGGTTGAGGAAGCAGGAGCAACCAATATATTATTAACTGATAGGGGAACTCAGTTTGGGTACAATAACCTAGTCGCTGACATGAGGGCAATACCTCTTATGAAAAGATTTGGTTATCCTGTTATTTTTGATGCGACTCATAGTGCTCAGCTACCTGGTGGTAGTGGTGGGCACTCCTCAGGGATGCGAGAAATGATTCCAACGCTAGCGCGTTCAGCAGTCGCAGCCGGTTGTTGTGGTATTTTTATGGAGGTTCATGATAATGTAGAGACTGCAAAATCAGATGCTGCAACTCAATGGCCGCTTAACGAACTAGAGAGTCTTTTAATTAGTATAAAAAATATTCAAACCGTTGTGAGAGACCTATGATTGATTATAAAAATATTAAATTAATTATTTCTGATATTGATGGAGTCTGGACTGATGGATCTATCTATAGAGGGACTGATAATATAGAGCTAAAAAAGTTCTCGGTTTTTGATGGTGTTGGAGTAGCATATGCTCGTGCTGCAGATTTAAAAATTGCTATTATTTCTGCTCGATATTCTCCTGCAACTGAACATAGAGCAAAAGAATTAGGTATCGAGGATGTATATAACGGCGGATTAAACAAACTACATGCATATAACGACTTGAAAGAAAAATATAAACTATCTGATGAACAAATTGCATATTTGGGAGATGATATGGTTGATATTCCCGTTATGGAAATAGTTGCGCTTCCAATAGCTGTAGCAAATGCAACTCCTGATATAATGAAATTAGCTAAGCATGTAACAAAGGTTAAGGGAGGGGATGGAGCCTTCAGAGAAGCTGTTGAGTGGATTATTGAAAAACAAGGAAGGACAGAAGAATTATACAAAATAATGAGAGCCAGGGTTCTAAAAAGCTGAACAATGAAAAATGCATTCTGGATTATAGTTTTTATTATTACATCAGCTACGTGTTCAGATAAATCTGAGCAGACTCCCTTGGCAAAAGGCATTGACTACCCTGACCAAGAAAGCTGGGGAGCAACTATAATTCTAACTGATTCATCTATAGAAAGAGCACGGATTAAGTCAGGACATTTAGAAAAATATAACCAAGAACAGCATATTATGCTTGATGAAAGAGTAAAAGTTGATTTTTTTGATAAAAGACAAGTGCATGTTGCGGTTCTTAATAGTTTGAGAGCGGAGGTATATCAAAAGACTAATAATATGAAAGCAATTGGCGATGTGATAGCAGTATCTGATAGTGGTATTACACTATATACCGACACACTTTTTTGGAATGCAAAAAAAGAACAAATGAGTACTGAGGATTCAGTGATGATAACTACCTTGGAGAAAGATACATTGTATGGAATAGGTTTTGAATCTGATTCTGATCTTCAAAACTGGAAAATATTAAAACCCTCTGGTGTTACGGATAGAGGCACACAATGAATACTAAGAATGCTAATACTTTAATTGCCAAAGGTCTTTATAAACAGTATGGTTCGAGAATGGTTGTTAATAATGTAGATATATCTGTAAATAGAAATGAAGTTGTCGGGTTATTAGGCCCTAATGGTGCTGGGAAAACAACCACCTTTTACATGATCACTGGTATGATAAAGCCAACAAAGGGAGACATATTTTTGGATGATTATAATATTACCAATGACCCAATGTATAGGAGAGCACGAAAAGGTGTTGGCTACCTTGCGCAAGAGCCATCAATTTTTTCAAAGCTGACAGTAGAAAATAATTTAAAACTAGTTCTTGAAATGAGAAAAGACCTTACTAAACAAGAACAAAAAGATAAGTTAGATAGTTTGTTAAATGATTTCTCTGTTAGTTCCTTAAGACAAAGCAAGGGAGGGACACTATCTGGAGGTGAGAGAAGGCGTGTAGAGATTGCAAGGTCTTTATGTATGGACCCTGATTTTATTTTACTTGATGAGCCTTTTGCAGGGGTTGACCCCATAGCTGTAGAAGAAATACAGTCTATTGTTAATTCATTAAAACAGAGAAATATAGGTGTTCTTATTACAGACCATAATGTAAGAGAGACTCTTTCAATTACAGACCGATCATATTTACTTTTTAATGGGAAGATTCTTAAGTCTGGCTCTTCCGAGTTTTTGGCTAATGATGAAGAAGCAAAGCGAATTTATTTGGGAGAAAAGTTTAAGCTGGATTAATAAATGCCGCGCTTATCACAGAAACTTCAACAAAAACAAAAACTTGCTCCAAGGCAAGTTCTCCAAGCAAGGCTTCTTCAATTAAATACGATAAATCTTGAACAGACAATATTAAAAGAACTCGAACAGAATCCTATATTAGAACAGATTGAACCTGAAGACTTAGAAGATAAGTCAATGGCCGAAGAAATATTAGATGAGATTGATGCACCGGTTGAAGATGTATACACAGATGAATCTTCCTATTATCTTGATCAAGAAAAAAATGATCTTCCGCTTCCAGATAGAACAACATTTATTGAGGATATTATCAGCAAGTTAAAAGATTTAGGACTTACAGATATAGAACAGGAAATTGCTGAAGAAGTACTTTGGAACACAAATGAACGCGGTTATTTAGATACAGATCTTGTTCTTATCGCTGATAACTTTGAGTTAGAAGAGGAAGATATAGAACCAATACTATCAGTTATACAACGTATGGAACCAAAAGGGTTAGCATCTAGAGGACTTCAGGAATGCCTATCAGTTCAGCTTGAAGATGATAAAGAAGATTTATCATATAAAATTATTATGAAATATTTTGATGATTTTATGCATAAGCGTTATGAAAAAATTAAAACAAAACTAAAATGCACTAATGAACAACTCCAAGATGCTGTAGATAAAATATCAAAACTGAACCCCAGACCTGGTGAAGGGTATGCAGATAACTTTCAAATAGTAATACCTGATCTTGTCGTTCGAGAAGATGGTGATGATTGGCTTATCACTACAAATGATGGAGGAATTCCTGAGTTGAGAATAAGTAGAATGTATGAAAGTGGAATAACTAATGGCGAATACACCGGGAAAGCAAAATCATTCGTGCGTGAGAAAATGGATTCAGCAAATTGGTTTATAGAAGCAGTAAAACAAAGAAGGCTTACTATGGTAAATGTAATGAGGGCAATAATTAAATATCAACCAGAATGGTTTTCTGGAGACATGAACCATCTTCGGCCTTTAAAGCTTCAGGATATTGCTGAAGAAATTGGAATGGACATTTCTACTATTAGTAGGTCAACTCGTGGTAAATTCGTAGACACTCCTTATGGGGTTTATGAACTAAAACACTATTTTACAGATGGAATAGACCTAGGAGATGGTCGGGTATTAGGAACATTTGTAATAAAAAGAGAGTTACAGAATATTATCAGTTCAGAAAATAAACAAAACCCATTTAATGATGATACGTTAGTTCAGAAATTAAAAGATAAGGGTTATAAGCTTGCCAGAAGGACGGTCGCTAAATATCGTGACCAATTAGGTATCCCCGTGGCTAGGCTTAGAAAAGAAATATAAAATAAAGAGAGGTTAATATGGCTAGAAAAATCATTGTTGGCGACCAGGAATTTGTGGTCCCAGATAAATTCCCCAAAAGTGGGTTTACTATAGGGCTAATACTATTATTGATTTTTGCAGTTTGGAGTTCAATTTATAGGGTAGAGCTTGAGGAAGAAGGTGTTTTATTAACCTTAGGTGAATATACTAGGCTAGAGCAGTCAGGCATTCATGTAAAGTGGCCAGCTCCGATACAGACCGTGATAAAGATTCCTACAAAACGAGAATTAGAAATGGAATTTGGTCAGAGAAGAGACTCTGATTCAAAAAGAAGATCCAATCGGTCTGAGATAGAAGAAGAGTCACTTATGTTAACCGGAGACTTGAATGTGGCTGTTGTACCATGGAAAACGCAATACAGAATCGCAGAGCCAGATAAATTTTTATTTAAAGTTAAGGACCCAATTGGGACATTCCGCGATATGAATGAGGCGGTAATGCGTGAAGTAATCGGAGACAGGAGTGTGAATGAGGTACTCACTACTGGGAGGCAAGAAATTGCTGCAAAAATGGAAGTCAAACTTCAACAGATGTGTGACCAATATGAAAATGGAATAAAAATAAATCGAATTCTACTTCAGAAGGTTTTACCACCAAAACAGGTTCAGGATGCTTTTAATGAGGTAAATACGGCCGAGCAAGAGAAAGAAAAAATGATTAACCAAGCCTTAGGGGAATATAATCGAATTATTCCAAGAGCAAGGGGAGAGGCAGAGCAGACAGTTCAGCAGGCTGAGGGTTATGCGATGGATCGTGTGAACAGAGCAAAGGGTGATGCATCATTATATAGAGACCTATTAAAAGCATATAAAAGAGCCCCAGAAGTAACAAAGAATCGGATTTATCTTGAGACGATGGCAGATATTTATCCAAAAATAAAACAAAAAATAATATTAGATAAGGATCTAGAGGGAATTCTACCCTTACTTCCACTCGGAAAGGAGTCAAAATAATGGGAAAATTGATTAGTGTGTTTATTACTATAGTGGTCATTGCAGTTGTGCTCATATTTGGAGGTGCTTTTTACATCGTAAATGAATCAGAGCAGGTAGTGATTACCCAGTTCGGGAAGCCTGTTGGTGAACCAATTACAACACCTGGCCTTAAAATAAAAAAGCCATTTCTGGAAACGGCAAACTACTTTGACAAAAGGTTTTTGGCATGGGATGGTGCGCCAAAGCAAGTATCAACAAGAGACAAGAGATTCATCAATATAAATACTTACGCTAGATGGCGGATTTCTGACCCATTGCAATATGCGAAAAGGTTATTTGATGAGTCAAAAGCTCTTACAAGGTTAGGCTCAGTTCTTGAAGGTGCCACACAAAATGCTATCGCAAATCATGATCTAATTGAATTAGTTAGAAGCTCTAACAGAGACTATGCAGCTAATAATGCTGATAGTGACCAATCAAAAAAAGACAAAACAATAATCGAAAGTGGTAGAGATGCGCTGACGAAAGAAATATTAGAACTTGCTAAAGCAAGTACATCAGATTTGGGAATTGAGATACTTGACTTCAAGTTTAAGCGAATAAACTATGTCCCCGAAGTAAGAAAGAAAGTGTATGAACGCATGATATCTGAACGCAAGAGAATCGCAGAAGAATTTCGCTCTCAGGGCGCAGGCGAGTCGGCGCGAATTAGTGGTCAAAAAGACAGGGACCTAAAAGAGATTACATCAGATGCATATAGGCGTTCCCAAGAGATAAAAGGTAAGTCAGATGCAGAAGCTGCAAACATTTATGCTGCTGCATATAATAAAGATCCTGATTTTTATCGTTTTATGAGGACGATGGAGATTTATAAGGAGACATTAGATAAAGAAACAGTACTAGTCTTAAGCACCGATGGTGAATTTTTAAAGTATCTTGGTTCGACAAAATGAAAAACAGTACTCTCGAAATAAGATCTACCACAATATTAGGTGTTCGGTCAAAAGGAAAGGTCGCTGTTGCTGGAGATGGTCAGGTTACACTTGGAGATATGGCGATGAAGCAAAAAGCAGTAAAAGTAAGAAAATTTGAAAGTTTGAAAGGAGGTGTTGTTGGTGGGTTTGCTGGTGCTGCTGCTGATGCACTCACTCTTTTTGAGAAATTCGAACAAAAACTAGATGAATTTGAAGGTGACCTAAAAAGATCAGTTGTAGAAATGGCTAAAGATTGGAGGACTGATAAAGTTCTTCGTCACTTAGAAGCATTACTACTTGTTATGGATAAAAAAAACAGCTTTATCATTGCTGGGGATGGAAATGTAATTGAGCCTGATGGGCCAATTGTTTCCATCGGCTCTGGTGGTGGTTTTGCGCAGTCGGCTGCGACAGCATTTTATCAGTCAGGTAAATACTCTGCAAAGCAGATAGCAGAAAAATCATTAAAAATAGCCGCCGATCTATGTATTTATACGAATGATTCAATTACGGTTTTGGAGATTAAATGAAAGAGCTAACACCCAAGCAAATTGTCCGAGAGCTTGATAAATATATTATTGGTCAGTCGAAGGCAAAAAAGGCAGTAGCGATAGCCATGAGAAACAGATGGAGAAGGCAACAAGTCTCTGGTTATATGCGTGATGAGATCATGCCAAATAATATTATTATGATTGGCTCTACTGGTATTGGGAAAACTGAAATATCTAGGCGATTGGCTGCTCTTACTAGTGCTCCTTTTGTGAAAGTCGAAGCGAGTAAGTTTACAGAAGTTGGTTATGTTGGAAGAGATGTAGAGTCCATGATTAGAGACCTTATGGATACATCCTTTAATATGGTTCAAAGAGAGAAAGAGGATGAGGTTATTGAGTTGGCAGAGAACCTAGCTAACGAGAGAATTATTGATATTCTTTTTCCAGAGAAAAATAGAAATGATTCATCAGTATCTGAAGAGGTTCAAGACAGACACGCAAGAACACGTTCGCGGCTGCGGAAGAAACTAGAAAATGGAGATTTTGAGGATAATATAATTGAGATCGAGATTGAGCAAGAGACAATTAGTGGTATGCAGGTATTGGGTCCAATAGGGATGGATGACTTTGGAATGAACATAAAAGATATGCTAAGTAATGCTATCCCAAAATCGAAAAAACCTAGAAAAATGCCAGTGTCTGAGGCACGTGAAGTTCTTATTGATGCTGAAGCTCAAAAACTTATTGATAATGATGAGGTTATACGCATTGCTAAAGAGCGAGCAGAGAATAATGGTATTATTTTTATAGATGAAATTGATAAGGTAGTCAATGGCAATGGTAGTCAAGGGCCTGATGTGAGTAGAGAGGGTGTGCAAAGAGATTTGCTACCTATTGTAGAAGGAAGCAATGTAAACACAAAATATGGAGTTCTTTCTACTGATCATATTTTATTTATCGCTGCAGGGGCATTTCACATTAGCACTCCTTCAGATATGATCCCTGAGCTACAAGGGCGGTTTCCTATCCGCGTTGAATTGGAAAAATTAAAAACTAAAGACTTTATTAAAATATTGACACATCCTAAATCAGCTTTGATCAAGCAATATGTAGCACTTCTTGAGGCTGAAGGTGTTCAACTTGAGTTTGAAACATCATCTATTAAAGCAATATCTGAACTTGCTACAGAGGTAAATACAAAAACTGAAAATATTGGAGCAAGAAGATTACATACAATAATGACAACATTGCTGGAAAACCCCTTGTTTGAACATCCAAAGTCTGGCCAGAAAAAAATTAAGATAACGGCAAAGTATGTTAAAGAGGCTCTTGGAGATATCGTTGTTGATCAGGATCTAAGTAGATATATACTTTAAGGAATTAATTAATGAAACATTTTTTACACATATCAGACTATAATGATTCAGAGTTATGGGAGATTCTTAATCTTGCAAAAGGTCTAAAAGATAAATTTCATAAGAAACAAGATTATAGTCCGTTTAATAATAAATCTCTGGCTATGATATTTGCAAAGCCATCCGCTCGTACTAGGGTGTCATTTGAAACTGGTTTTGAGTGGATGGGAGGGCATGCTCTTTTTCTTGGGCCAAACGATATTGGTATTGGGAAAAGAGAAGCTATTAAAGATATATCAAGATTATTTAGTAGATATAATGATATAATGATGGCACGCCTTTTTGACCATGCACATATCCTTGAATTGGCTGAGTATTCAACAATACCTGTGATTAATGGACTTACGGACTACAACCACCCGTGTCAGATTATGACTGATATTTTTACTGTTTGGGAGCATCTCGGGAATATTGATAATCCCAAAATAGTTTATATGGGAGATGGAAATAATATTGTGCACTCGTGGCTCCATTTGGCAATGAGGTTGCCAATAAATTTTGTCTGTTGTTGTCCGGAAGGTTATAGACCAGATCAAGACACTATAGATAAAGCTATAGATGCAGGTATTTCAATAATAAATATATCACATAATCCTACAGAGGCTATTGAAGATGCAGATATTGTATATACCGATGTTTGGGCATCTATGGGACAAAAAGAGGAGGCTTTAGAAAGAGAGAAAATATTTTCAAATTTTCAGGTAAATGAATCACTTATAGAAAACTCTGGCAATAATACCTTATTTATGCATTGCCTCCCAGCAGAGAGGGGACGTGAGGTTACAGATGGTGTTATGGAGGCTGATTATTCTATCGTTTTTGATCAGGCAGAAAACAGAATGCATATCCAAAATGCAATAATGGTGTATTTATCAGAAAACAATTAATAATAGTTTGCTTTTTTTTATCATGGAAATATCTATACGCTGCTTTCCCGCTATCGCCTAAGGAATTTCTAGGTTATGATCTTGGCGATAGATTTACATATCATCATAGAGTAGTTGATTATTTCAAACAAGTAGCTTTATCTAGCGAGAGTGTTCATCTTGTTCAGTATGGTGAAACATATGAAAGCAGGCCTCTTTTTATTGCTATTATTACACATCCAGATAATGAGCTCTCTATTGAACAGATCAAGAAGAACCACCTTATTTCTTCTGGTCTTTCAGAAGGAATAAAACCTAAAAAAGATTACGCTATCGTTTGGCTTAGTTATTCAGTCCATGGTAATGAATCCAGTAGTACTGAGGCAGCGATGAAAACCCTTTTTTCTTTTGCTAACACATTAAATAAAACAACTATGGAATGGTTAAAACGAACGGTTGTGATTATTGATCCTTGTCTTAATCCTGATGGTCGTGATCGATATGTGCAGTTTTATACTATGACAGGCACAAACCCTGCTGATGCAGACATTGGGACAAGAGAACATAATGAACCCTGGCCAGGTGGGAGAACAAATCATTATTATTTTGATCTAAATCGAGACTGGACATGGCAGACACAAACTGAGACAGTTCAACGAATAAAATTATATAATAGCTGGATGCCCCATATCCATGTTGACTATCACGAACAATATTTTAATGAACCTTATTATTTTGCTCCTGCTGCAAAACCATATCATTTGCAGATTACTTCATGGCAGAGAGAATTCCAAAAAATAATTGGGAAAAATCATTCCCGATATTTCGATAAAAATAACTGGCTATATTTCACAAAAGAACATTTTGATCTTTTGTATCCTGGTTATGGGGATACGTATCCAATCTATAATGGTGCAATAGGAATGACATATGAAAAGGCTGGTGGAGCAGCGGCTGGTATCGCTTCTGTTACTACTGATGGTGATACCCTTACCCTTAGATCTAGATTAAACCATCACCATGCTACTGGACTTTCAACTGTAGAGTCTGCTTACAAACATAAAGATAGAATAATTAAAGAGTTTAAATATTTTTTTGATAAAGGTGTTGAAAACCCTATTAGTAAGTATAAAACATTTATAATTAAAGCTGAGTTGAATGACCCTAAAAGAGAAGACCTCTTAAGATGGCTAGATACTCATGGAATAAAATACGGGCATCCGGCTGACGATAGGGCTCGATCTGTAAGGGGTTTTAGTTACTTAATAGGAGAATATGATTCATTTAGGATAACAGAAAATGACATTGTTATTTCTGCAGACCAAAAAAAATCGGTTTTGACACAAGTATTATTTGAACCAAGAACTCATTATGAAGACTCGCTTACGTATGATATTACAGCATGGTCGGTTCCTTATATTTATGGGTTAGAGGCATTTGCACTTGAGACAATTATACCTCAAGAGAGTTTGAATATACAGAAAAGTAGTAAGGTTGTTCATACTTGGGATGATAAGCCATATGCATATCTGAATCCATGGGAAAGCATTTATGATTTAAAATTTTTGTCTGAAGTTTTAAAAAACAATATTGTTGTTCGAGTATCTGAAGACCCTTTTGAAATAGATGGAATTTTATATGATAGAGGGACTCTGGTTATTACAAGAAAAGGTAATGCTTCATTTGGCAAACGTTTTGATAGACAATTAAGAAGACTGTCAAAAAAGTATAATACTAATATGGTTTCTGTATCAACTGGATTGGTATCAAGAGGAAAAGATTTTGGATCATCAACTATGCGTGTTGTAAAAGCACCAAAGGTTGCGGTTCTTACTGGCGAGGATGTAAGTAGCTATAATTTTGGTGAAATATGGCATTATTTTGAGCAACAGATCAATTATCCACTATCTGTTTATAATGCTAAGATGATTCAATCTTTGCCTTTTGATGAGATAGACGTTTTGATAATACCTGAAGGTAGTTATGGATCATTCGTAAGTGAGATTAGTCCATCAGAAAAGATAATGGAAGAGACAAATGCCGATGCATTATTAATTAATGAACCACCTTCAAAAATTATAGAATGGGTAAAATCAGGTGGTAGGCTTATTGTTGTAGGATCCGCAATGGGAATATTTGCTGATCACGATGGATATGGTCTAGTAAGGTATGAATCAAAAGAATCCAAAAAAGAAGCTCAGGAATTAAAAAAGAAAAGACAAAAAGAGAACAGGCTAAAAAAATATAAAAATAAAAACAGATCTAGATTACCTGATGCTTCTTATGGTTCAATTATCAAAGTTGATGTAGATAATTCACATCCTCTTATGTTTGGATATGGGGAAAGCTATTTTTCACTTCGGCAGGGCTCTAGATTGTATCCTTATCTTCCTAAAGGTTGGAACGTTGGCACCATAAAAAATTCATTATCTCATGTTTCTGGATTTATGGGTTTTAGAGTAAAACAAAAAATTAAAGATAATCTTATTTTTGGTGTGCATGATATTGGGAGAGGAAGAATTATCTACATGGCAGATAACCCTTTATTTCGAGGTTTTTGGTATGGTGGAAAATTGCTTTTTGGGAATGCAGTTTTTATTGTAGGAAGCTAATCAAATACAGATCTAATATTTTCATCTACGCTATCTCTAGTAAGTAATATATATGTTTCTTCTATCTGGTTTATGAAACCTATTACACATAAAATAGGGAAAATAGATTTTGCTAGATTAGGATGGAGCATTGCTATAATCATGAAAAAATAAAGACTAGCAGAAAAGGTTTTGGCTCCAATCGTATGAAAAGCAGGAACATATCCGAATTTTATTTTTCCTGTAATCATTTTGAAAAAATATAAAGCTAATAATAAATATATAAGATTCCACCATTCACCCACGACTCCGCTTTCAAATCTATAGAGCCATAACGCAATAAGTGGGTAAAACACCATGTCTGCTATGGTGTCTAGTTTTGCTCCGAGTGCAGTTGTTTGGTTAAGATATCGTGCGAGTGTTCCATCTAGCTTATCTGTCACACCAATTATAATAAACATGATTAAAAATACAAGCCTGGCGTTAGGTTCGTTATCTATATAGTAAGCAGGTATAATCATAGCGGGGATGAGTATCAATCTGCTAATACTGAGTATGTTTGGTATAGTTTTTAGATCTGATAGTTTAATCTTGTCAGAATGGCCCATATAAATACCTCTTATGTTCTAGTACTGTTTAGCAGAACATAAAGAAAATTAAAATAGTAATAAAGTTTTATGGTAAAGAATAGAGCAGACTAGCGTGATACTCAAAACGATTGTACATGTCATCAATCATTTTTTGACTATCAAGGAAAAACCCAATGAAATTTTTATGGTCTAGATTGTATTTACCCATAAAATTCCAGACCCCTGGTTCAGGAATTTCACCTTTTTTAAGATTTACCATTGGCTCAGGCCCATTTTTTCCTGTGAAGGGCCTTATCATGGATATTGTATTTACTGTTCCATCATTCTCAAACCATGTAGAGTCAGTAACTAGACCATCTCCAGCATTTATATTTATCCTACCCATTAAATAGCAAAGCGGATAATTTGGAAGGCTTAAACTTTCTGCGGGTATGTGGTATCCATTATTTAGATCTTTTTTACTACAGCTAGTACTATAAGAGAAATAGTATACACTTGGATCAATTGATATCATATCATTTATTTTTTTCGCACCATTGAGTGTCGCATCAAATGCAATACTATTTTTCGTTGACCAAGAGGGGTTTGATGTTAAGCGGTTTAGGTATCCAAAAATAGATTCATCAACATTTCTGTTTAGATTCCACTGGTAAAGATCTAGATCGTAATAGTCAGTACTAATTATATCAACAATTGGTAGGATGTTTTCACTAAACGGGATGAATTTGTTTACGATATCTGCAATAGTAGCACCATTTAAAGGTGTTGACAATGTGGTTATTGATTTTACCCATCTCTCTTGATTTTCACTTAATAGTAGGTCATTTTCTGTTTCTGATATTTCCACTAGTAAATGTTGAAGCATTCTTACTGTCTGCCCACCAAAACTATATCCAATTAGATGAACGGGGTTATTGCTATCCCAAGCGGGATATAATCCCCTATAATATTTATTACCAGGTTTTTGAACCATTCCGTATTTTTCTGAGTGCGATTTTCCATAGTTGAGCTGGCCACCTTTAATCTGATAAAATGTTTCGATAGCACAATCATAATTGGAAGATATCGGACCAACCGAAACTGTATAAACAGTATACCCTTTTGACCTTAGATAGGCTTCTATATCATTAGAGCCGCCCCAGTATTTTGTATCACTAATTTCATCTCTGCCCCATCCCAAAAATCCATGCACCAGAATAATCGGGTTATTATTAGACGCTAATATATTTGAGGTTATAGTAAAAAGAAGAACGGCGACAAAAATGATTCTATGCAAAGTATTTTTAAATGTTTGGGTTAATCAGATAGAACAGGTATTAATAGTCCATATCCATTCCACCACCGCTTCTTCCACCACCAAAATTTCTTTTGTTCCATCTCTTTTTTTGTTGTTTTCCAAAGTTATAATTTAGGTTAACAGATATATATCTCATCCTGCGTCGGCGTTCGGCATTCATTAATTGAGTGTAGACCTCATTGGTAATAGGGTTTGTGATTG
>CAZYDX010000050.1:0-6982 GCA_964646455.1 uncultured bacterium
CGATACAGGCGGGTGATTTTAGAGAAACAAAAAAGATGGTTTTGTTAAAATAATAAATATTTTTATTTAAATGAAAAAACCCCGCCATGTGACGGGGTTTTTTATTAGATAATCATAAATTGGAGATAATAATGCATAGATATATTTTTTTGGTAAGTATTGTCCTAGTTCAGTTTTCTTTTTCAGAATCAGATGTCATTGAAGAATTAAATAGTTCATGGGATATAATCAAAAAATCCGTCAATAATGGCGATTTTCGAAAATTTAAAACAATGTATCACAGAGACGCAATTCTTGTTAATGGGATTAAAGAAAGAACCTATCCTATTCGAAACGCATTTGACGGCTGGGAGCAAGGATTTAAAGATACTAAGGCTGGAGATATGGATGCTAATCTAGAGTTGAAATTTTCTCAAAGGATTTTTGATAATTCTACAGCCCATGAGACGGGAATATTTCACTATTATACTATCAATCAAAGTGGTGAGATTTCAGATAGTTTTATTTATTTTGAATCTCTGTGGATAAAAAAACAAAATAAATGGTTTATGGTAATGGAAAATCAACTATCTAGAGCAAGTAATAAAGAGTGGGATAGTTTTAAGTCTGTTCAGTAAGTAAATGATTATAAATAAATAAAAAATGAAGAATAGAATATGTCTAGCTCTACAATATCCTTAGGTCAAAAACTAAGAGAGTATCTGTTAGCCAATTCTCTTAAAGAGCATAAGGTTCTTAAAAACCTAAGGGCTGAAACCTTAAAACTGAATGAGTTTGAGATGCAGATTTCACCAGAGCAGGGGTCATTCTTGGCCTTTTTAGTTAATATTATAAATGCAAAGAGGACACTTGATATAGGCGTATTTACGGGATATAGTTCATTAGTTATTGCATTACAATTACCTAAAGATGGACTTGTTACAGCTTGCGATACAAATGTGGATTGGACGGATATTGCCCAGAAATATTGGAAAATGGCATCGGTTAATAATAAGATTGATTTACATATTGCACCGGCCAATAAAACACTAGACAGTCTAATAAGTAATGGATTTGAAGGTGCTTATGATTTTTCATTTATTGATGCAGATAAAATAAACTACCAGCGATATTTTGAAAAATCGTTAGCCCTGGTTCGTACGGGTGGTATCATAGCAATTGATAATGTTTTATGGGGTGGACGAGTTCTTGATAGTTCTGATTCCGAGCCTGCCACTAGAGCAATACAGAAGTTCAATAAAAAAATTTATAAAGACAATCGAGTAGAAATATCGATGATACCCATTGGAGATGGTCTAACTCTAGCTCGAAAATTATAGTCATACTTGTTTGTCTGTTTGTAATAATCTTACAGTTATGAAATAAAAAATAATAGGTGCAATAAGCCATATCGATTGTGGTATTAGCGTGTATCCAGGACATAGTTCTGCAGAGCCTGGTAGAGCTGGTATAATTACCGGATTCCAGGGAAGTGGTTCAAATATCCAAACTCTACCATTAAACAAATACTCCACTAATAGTTCTTGGAAGATTCCCCAAGTAAGCATGATAAGAAATTCATTTTTATTAAAAGACTGAAATAATGGTCCTGGCAGGAATTTTTTACATAAATAAATACCTGCCATAAAAATGCCACCATCCCATATTGAGTGACTAAGTTTTCTTGGCCATCCACCAAGACCAAATGGCCATACTTTTACAGAGTGGACAAACTCATCGCCTAAATATAAAAATGTAAACTCCCATGATGCTCCAATTATACATCCTATGATAAATAAAGTAGAATATTGTTCTGATATAAGAAACTTTTTTCTATAAATAATAAATAGAAAAAGCAATGCTATAGCGATAGTAAAATCGCCTATAAGAAAAAAATAGTCTATATTATCCAATATAAATTTGTCTTATTATTATTCATTAAATTTAATAATTATGGTATAAACATATGCATAACATACATCGTCTTAATTACATGCTGTTTAGTTTTTTATACTTCTTTGGATGTGGATATGAACGAAATAATCAAGATATTCTAATTCCTCCAGATAATCCTGATTCCTTTCCAAAATTAACCGAACGTAACCGACTCTTAGGGGACTTGCTTCCGGAGCGTATTTGTTATGACGTAAAGCACTATATAATCAATATGGATATTGATGTTTATAAAAAATATATAAAAGGTTATGTTGATATAAGTGCAACTGCTGTAGAGAGTTTTACAAAATTACAGGTTGATCTAGCAAGAAAAATGAAGCTAAATGGTGTATTTTACTTAGATAACAATTTGAAGACGAGTCGTAATAATGATGCGGTTCTTATTGATTTTCCGCAGGTTAATAAGGGTGATAATTTTACTTTTCGTATTGAATATGAAGGTAATCCACTTGAGGCGAAGAGACCACCCTGGGACGGTGGATTTGTATGGGAAAAAGATAAAAAAGGTCGTCCTTTTATTTCTGTAGCTTGTGAGGGTGACGGAGCTGGATTATGGTGGCCATTAAAAGACCATATAGCTGATGAGCCTGACGATGGTGCCACGATGACATTTACCATTCCAGAAGAATTATTCTGCGTAAGTAACGGCCGTTTGTTAGATGTAGTAGCTGATAATAAAACCAAAAAGAAGTCATTTACTTGGACCGTGAACAATCCTATCAATAACTACAATATTTCCGTTCAGTTGGGTCACTACGTCTTAGTGCAAGATACAATCTACAGAAATGGAGAAGTAGACACCTTAAATCATTATGTCTTAGACTATCACAAGGAGGTGGCTAAAAATCATTTTAAACAGGCTAAGAAGGTTATCCGATTTTTTGAAAAATATTTTGGAGACTATCAATTTTGGGATGATGGTTATAAGCTTGTGGAAGTATCATATTTAGGAATGGAGCATCAGTCTGCGGTCACCTATGGTAATAATTGGGACAACTGGAAAGGTACACGTTCATGGACAAGCAAATACTATGGAATTGTAGATGGTCTACTGTTTCATGAAACAGCTCATGAGTGGTGGGGTAATAGTGTTACCGCGGCAGACCCAGCTCATATGTGGATACATGAGGGTATGGCCGTGTACAGTGAGGCCATGTTTATTGAAGATCAGCTAGGCTATAACGTAATGGTAGATTTCTTATTAGATAAAAGAAGAGGAATCCGTAATAGGATGCCTATCGTTGGTCCGGTAAATCAAAACTATTGGGCGTTTGGTGATAGCTATAATAAGGGCGCCTGGGTGATGCACACACTGAGACATGTAATAGATGATGATGAGGTATGGTTTGATATTCTGAAGTCTTTTGCCATGGACAATGCCAAAGGTCATGTGACAACTGAAGATTTTTTAAATGAAGTAGTATATAAAACAGGTTACAATTATCAGATTATTTTTTATCAGTATTTTTATACTCATAAGCCTCCAACATTAGAATATTATCAAGATGGGAATTACTTTCTTTATCGTTGGGATGCAGTGAGTGGATTTAATATGCCAATAGACATTAACATAAACGGCGTAGAGACACGGATTATTCCAAATAAAGATATTCAAAAAATTGAGATATCTGAATTTTCAGTTATCCACATTAGAGACTGGGAATTTCTGATGATTCTAAAAGAAAATGCAGATTTAAATATAAAAGAATCGTCGTAATGAATATATCAGATGAAGGAAGTTGGTTTGATTTATTTGTAATTGTATTTGTATTCGCAATTATACTAGTAAAATTATTTATCTTTTATTGGTACAGCTCAAGAAAAGATAAAAAGTACGACCAATAGAACATTATTCATTTTTCGCTGTCACTAGGATATATCCAAAAGGGCTTTGTTTCATTTTATTGTATTGGAATGAGAGACATTTGCATAACATTATTAAAAATATTTTTGGATATAGTTCTAGTAATATATTTTGATTTTTATTAATCAGACTGATCCAATGTGGAAGAACATTCGAGACGTTTTGAGTAATATCTACAACTTTAATGTCTTTAAATCCTGATTGTTTTAGAATGCTAGTCCATTTCTTTTTATTATAAAATTCTTTTGTTGCTAGTCCATGCTTAGCTATAGAGACCTTGTACCAGTCGCTAAATTTTAGATATTCATCCCTAATGATGATATCTGCAATTGATATTTTTCCATTTAGTTTTAATACCCGTTTTGCCTCATTAGCAAATTTTGTTTTTTCTTCAAAATGGAAGGCGGATTCAATGGCATATATATTTTCAAAATAATTATCTTCAAATGGGATTTCTTGGGCGTCACCATAATTGAATTTGACTCTATTTTTGAAGTTTTTTTTCTTTGCAAGATGAATTGCCTTTTCTATTTGTGGCTTTACGATATTTATGCCTTCAATATTGATCTCATTATATTTCCCAGCTAAATAACATGCTGGTGCACCGGTACCTGATCCCGCATCCAGCCATTTTCCTTTTTTAATGAACCGGTCAGTGACTATATCTACCATCCTTTTTTGGGTGTCAATGATTGAGTCTATAGGGTTTTCATTAAGGTCATCATATCCCAGATTTAAAAACATATTATTGTCGCTCATTGAATGAAATAATGGCTCCAGTAGGTGGTAGTAGGTACGTATTTTTTTATTAGAACTTGCTCGAAAAATAAAATCGTATAATAAATTCTTTTTTGTGATCATTTTAGATGAAGATAGACGTTTGTTTTATGTTTTAGAAAAAATTAGGATAGGTTATAATAATCAAGATTGATGTAAATAATATTCCAATAATCGCCGCGATATTTAAATTTCTCTCAAGACATGGCCTTGCTGCTATCAAAGGTAGTATTATAAACAATATACCAGGAGAAAATAATATATAATTTGAATATGTATTGATAATAGTATGATTTGATGCTAAAAGAGAGAATACTAATAGAATAACAGCAGTATTAAAAAACCAACCAAAAAAGTTTTTTAAAGGTACTCCGTAATACTTACCAGGTATATCCCACGACCATCTGCCTTCATCTACAGCAATCGGATCTAGGACCAGGTCTAATATTGTTATAAACATTGATGCAAAAATAATATGAACTATGGTGACGTCACTAACAATCTGGCCATCAAATATTAACATAGTACATACCAGCGCCATATATATTAACCCTGCCCATGAGATTGCGATCAAAATAGGAACATTTCCAATCATTGTTCCTGGACATAGTTTGGGGTTATATGAATATTTACCGAATACGAGTCCCTTATTTGTGCCGAGGTTTTCAGTTATCAGACTGATGACAATACTAGAAATAAAAAATAAGACAGTGTTAAAAACCCCAAAGAATATTATGCTATGGTAAACAAAAAAACTAAATCCTAAACTAACCTGTAAAACCCTTATTTTTTCAGCTAGATCATAGTTCTTATCCGTATCAAAATTATTATTAAAAAATAAAACCGATTTGTAGCCAGCTCTAGTTAGGCGATATGCAAATAATACTGAACCAGTTAGTAATAAAAATAATATAGTTCCTATGGTTTCCACGATATCTTATTGATTCTTCATTGTTGAATATATTGAAGCTAATTATTGTTGATGTAGTTTGATAATATATATTTAGTTTCCACTGGAATTAATTAAATACAAAATACAAAAAGGAGCTGCACATGGATACAAATCTAGCGTTAACGATTATTGGTATTTTTTTAATACTAGTGGGTGTTGTTTTTAATGTAATACCTAAAGAAGTCAATAAAAAAATTAATCCTGACATTCCTATTGAGGCAGAGAATATAGCCGCCACCTTTAGGGTTATTATCGGCGGAATTGCTATAGCAATGGGATTAATCGCCTTTTTCTGCAGAAATCTTCCGATGATCCAGGGGATGACATTGCTTTGGTCGCTGGGAGTTAGTTTCATCGTAATAGCTATTACTATTATTTCTATAAAACCAAGAGGTTTTGACAAAAATATAGCTTTCCCACCAGTTATTTTTTTTACCGTTCTTACTATAATTTCATTTTATTCGTATAATCAAAGTTCTAAGATTGACGAGATAGTGTTAGTCGTTTTGAGCCACATAAAAACAGATAAGAATGAGGTGTTTGAAAAAATATTATACGATGAGGTATTAGTTGCGGGAATGGAATACCGCGATGAAGATCCAGTCAAACAGAGTCTCAATGATAAGGCCATGAATTCTTTTGATATTTTAAAACCAATAAATATGAATCAAGATTCAACATGGACATATGTTATGGTTGCTGATCCGTATGTTGATGGTGCGTTATATAATATTGGCCCATCACTGAGACAAAAATATGGTGAAGAAGGCGCCAAAGAAGTATTTGGAAGGTGGAGCGAGTGTTTTAATTCAGGACAGGATGTATATTTTTCTGAAAGATCTAAGTAACCTTTTTTATGAAAAACGCTAATGATATTATTAGTAAGGTATTTAGAATGAAAACAATTGCAGTAGTTGGGATTAGCCCAAAACCAGAGCGGCCTAGCCATTTTGTTTCTATTTATATGAGCCAAAATGGATATGATATTATACCGGTCAACCCAGGACACAAGAGTGTACTAGAAAAACCCAGTTATTCATCACTCCGAGATGTAAAAGTTGGTGTGGATATTGTTAATGTTTTTAGGAGGTCTGAATATGTGCTTCCGATTATAGAAGATTCAATATCTATTAGAGCTAAAGTTATTTGGCTTCAGGATGGAGTCGTAAGCGAAGAAGGAAGAAAATTGGCGGAGGAAAATAACATTTTATTTATCATGAACGATTGTCTATTAAGGAGGCATAAAGAGTACTATGGTTAGAAAATATATTTATACAGCATCGATTATTTTATTTGCTATCTCATTTAGTCAAAATAAAAAAAAATTACCTGATAATGTATTTGCAAATTTGAGATTTGTAGTTGCAGTACCACAGGGAGAGTTCTCTGATAATGTTACAAATAATGGATATGGATTTGATTGTGATATTGGATGGTACGTTTATAATGGTCCG
>CAZYDX010000050.1:7082-15321 GCA_964646455.1 uncultured bacterium
ATTATTGCTCTACGGATGAAACGATATACCACATATAGTATCATACTTTATCTGTTACTATCCAAATTTGCTTTCTCACAGAAGGGTTGGATAAAAACCTATGGAGCAGATGAAGTTGATGGGAGCAACCACGTTCTAGCTTTAAACGATGGATACCTTATAACTGGATTTACAACCTCATTTGGTAATGGTGGCAAGGACCTTTGGATTGTTAGATTAGATAAAAATAGGAGAGAATTATGGAATCATTTTTATGGTGGGATGTCTATGGAAACTGGATATGAAGCTATTCAGACAAAAGACAATGGGTTTATTATTCTTGCTCAAACATACTCCTATGGCGCAGGATTAAGTGATATATGGATTATTAAGATAGACTCTATTGGGAATATGCTCTGGGATAAGACATATGGTACCGAGGCAGTTGATATTGGTTATGATATATGTGAGTCAAATGAAGAGGGATACATTATTGCTGGAACAACAACAACAAAAAAGACTAATAGCCTAGATGGATATATTATAAAAATTGATTCTGTTGGGAACACAATTTGGTCTCAGACATATGGAGGATTAGATGTTGATGGCATTAGTTCTGTAGCTAAAATTGCTGATGAATATGGGTATGTAGTTCTTGGCCAAACAAAGTCCTATATGCTTGATAAAAGTAGGATCAGAAAGCGTGGATTTATTGGCAGGATCATATCAAATATATTTAAAAAGAAACCAACTTCAGAGATTTGGATAATAAGCGTCGATGAGTTCGGAGATAGAAACTGGCATAATACCTATGGTGGAAAAAAGGAAGACATCGGTAAAAGTATAAAATTGATGGCCGATGGAGGCTATCTTATTACAGCAGAAACAAACTCAATCGGTACTGGTAAGACCGATATTTGGTTAATAAAAACGGATAAGAATGGAAAAATGAAGTGGGACACAACAATTGGTGGTAAAAAAGATGAGTACGTTAGCTCTACAATGATATTGCCGGAAGACAATATTGTTGTTTCAGGTTACAAAACTGTGAAAGATAAATTTTCAATTAAAAAAATTATCTCATCCATCAAAAATAAAAAATCGTTTCAAAGAACGAATAAAAAGAGTTTCGTGACATTACTTGATAAAAGTGGAGTAAATAAATGGCAAACAGAGTTTTTTGAAGAAGAGCCAAATTTGTTAGCATCTATTTCATATGTAAACAATCAAATACTTCTGACAGGACAAAAATCTACACGGTTTAATGGTAGAGGTGATGCCTGGATTATCTCATTAGATCTTAAAGGAAAGAAGAAATGGGAAAAGTCCTATGGAGGAAGAGGTGCAGATGGTGGTAATTATGCTATCAAGGTATCCGATGGAGGATATATGATGGTTGGCTATACGGATGCATATGGAAATGGGAAGAACGATATTTGGATGATAAAAACTGATTTTACAGGTGAAAAAGAATGGAGCCAGGTATATGGTGGCAAGATGGATGACTATGGCTGGGGAGTAACAGAGACCGATGACGGGGGATATGTCGTTGTGGGAGAAACATTTTCGTATGGTAATGGCCAGAGTGATATTTATTTATTCAAGGTTGATTCTCTGGGTAAGAAAATATGGGACAATACTTTTGGAGGTATAGCAGAAGATGTAGGCTACTCAATAGCCAATGCCGATGACGGGGGATATGTCATAGCATCACAGACAAGGTCCTATGGTAAAGGGGGAAGCGATGGTATGCTTGTTAAATTTGATGAAAATGGTATTAAAAAATGGGAAAAACTTTACGGAGGAAAAGGATTAGACTACTTTAGGTCTATAATTAAAGATTCTACAAATGGGTTTATTGTATCAGGCGGAACAAGGTCATTTAGCAATGGTGATAGTCAGGCCTGGATTTTATCCGTTGACGATGATGGTTTTATAATCTGGGAGAATACATACGGAGACAATGGAGAAGATGGTTTTAACATGGTAAAACAAACCGCTAATAATGGATATATAGCAGTAGGTCATAGTTCCTCTTTCTTTAGCCAAGGGCTTAATGATGTTTATATGGCTAGGATAGATTCATCAGGAAATAAGATGTGGCAGAAATATCATGGAGGCAAGAGTGAAGATCGTGGATATGCTATATCACAGTGTTCAGATGGTGGCTATATTATAGCCGGGGAAACATCCAGCTATGGAAATGGTAAGAATGATATTCTGGTCATTAAAACAAATAGTATTGGAAATAAAAATTGGAGATCGACATTTGGCGGTAATGGTGTGGATATTGGAAGGTCAATCAAAGAGCTGCCTCAAGGTGGATTTATTATATCTGGAACATCAACGATATCTAATCTTTCTTTTGACGCGATTATGATTAAAACAAACGCAAAAGGTGAGTCAGGTAAGTATTCAAGATAATATGAAAAAACTGTCAATTTGAATATTCATTCACAAAATCAAATACTAACTTCCGCATTAAAATAATTCAGAAAACTATAACTATAAAAAGAAAATGAAAAAATATACACCTATCATATTATCACTACTAATATTCTCATGCGGTGGAGACTCAAATAAAACATCGAAATCAAGTAATAATAAATTATCATATATTAAAAAAGATTTAACAACGACCCCTGAAGAAGGTGGGTACGGTTTTGAAAATATAGCAAAACAACTAGGGTATGTGACATCTAAGCTATCAGAGGACGATTACAAATATTTTGGAAGCCCAAAAGCTCAAAAAGGAGGCCATCTTAAACATATTAGGTCAAGATTTCCTGCTACTATGAGAGTACTTGGACAGCATTATAATTATGCAGAGAATATTGATATTATTATTCCTCTCTGTTATCAAACGCTTTTAGGTATGCATCCAGTAACACTCGACTATATTTCTGGACTAGCCACTCACTGGAAAGTCTCCGATGATAAAATGCAGATGTGGTTTAGAATTGACCCTGACGCAAGGTTCTCTGATGGTGAGGAAGTCACAGCTGAGGATGTGGTCGCTAGCTGGGATATTAGAATGGATGAAACGATACTGATGCCTAGTTCTCAGCTTGTCTATGGAAAAGTAGAAAGACCTGAGATATTGAGTAAGTATATCGTAACGGTCAAAGCAAAAACGCTTAATTGGAGAAATTTATTATACTTTAGTGGTATGTCAATATTACCAGAGCACTATCTAAGAGAACTAGACGGTACTGCTTATTTAGAAGAATACAATATGAAAATGCTTCCTGGTAGTGGACCATATATTATCAACGATGAGGATATTATTAATCAGGAGTCCTTTTCTTTGACTAGACTTGAAAATTGGTGGGCAAAAGAACATAAAACATCAAAAAATATGTACAATTTTGATAGGATAACAATATTGGTTGTTAAAGATAATGAAGCTCTTATGTATGAAAAATTCAAAAAAGGAGAGTCTGACTTTTTTCAGGTAAAAAAGCCGTCAATGTGGGTAGATGAGACAAATTTTGAAGCAGTACAAAAGGGCTGGATTCAAAAACGAAGGGTTCATTCTAGTGCTCCTGCAGGAACTTGGGGTTATGCGTTTAATATGAGAAAATGGCCCTTTGATGATAAAAAGGTTCGGTATGCATTTTCTTATTTATATGATAGGGAAAAATTGAATAAAGAGATTTTATATGATGAATATACAATAATTAATTCATTGTACTCTGGTAGTGAGTATGAGAATCCCAATAATGAAAAATTTAAATTCAACCCAAAAAAGGCAATTAAACTTCTTTCAGAGGCTGGTTATAAAAAAAGAAATGAAGATGGTATCTTGGTTCATAATAAAACAGGAAAAGTACTCAGTTTTAGTTTAGATCTTAGAAAGCCATATGAGTATAGAGTAACACCTATGCAGCAGATACTGAAACAGTATGGGATTGACATGCAGATAAAATTTATTGATGCTACAACAAGATGGAAAAATTTAATGGACAGAAACTTTACGATCGATTTTCAAGCCTGGGGTGGCCTAATTTTTCCAAACCCTGAATCATCAATTCATTCATCTCTTGCAGATAAAAAGAATAACAATAATATAACTGGCTTTAAAAATAAAAGAGTGGATGAGTTACTGGACCTATATGATGAAGAGTTTGATCAAAATAGGAGAATTGAAATTATTAGAGAAATAGATGGTATTTATTCTGATGTTCATCCTGCAGCATGGGGAATGTCTAGATTGGTACCAGATAGGTTGTTATATTGGAATAAGTTTGGTTATCCAGATTATATGCTCACCAAGTATACAGGTGACTACTCAGATATTCTTAAACATTGGTGGTTTGATGATCAGCAGACAGAAATACTAGAGCAGTCTAAACAAAGTAATTCTAATTTGCCAGTCGGGGAAATAGAGCATACCTATTGGAGAGATTTGAATTAAAATAAATAATTTTACATGGTAAACTATTTTATTAGGCGCCTGCTTTTAATGGTGCCAACCTTTTTGGGCTCAACAGTTCTGGTCTTTGTCATACTCCAAATAGCACCGGGTGGTCCAATTGATAGAGCAATAATGGAATTGCAAATGGGAGGCATGGAAGACGGTGGAGGTTCCTCTGGTGGTTTTACAGAAAATGTTCTTCCTGAATCTGCACTTAAAGAGCTAGAGAGATTCTACGGTTTTGACAAACCAATTTATTTAAGATATCTTAGCTGGTTAGGCATCGCATCTCGAGAAATAAAGCACAGAGATTTTACAATTAACCTAGGTCAAGATGTTGTTGAAATGAGGGTCGGGAAAAGAGATGGAAAACTTTGGAAGGTAGATATTCAAAAAGCTGATGATAAAAACTTAATAGTTCTTGAAAAAAACCAAACCGTGAGTAAGGTATGGCATGCCCGCATTGATGAAAAATTAGTTGATGGCTCAATTAATGCTGTTGTTTTTCAGAAGGAGTTCTCTGGAATATTGACCGGTAATTTGGGTAAGTCATATATCTATGCTAAGCCGGTTACTGAAATTATGTTACCCAGGTTTAGAATCTCCCTGTTTTTAGGTTTAACTGGGATGTTGCTATCTTATCTTGTCTGCATTCCTTTAGGTATTAAGAAGGCGTTAAATCATGGGTCAGGCTTTGATATAGGTTCAAGTTTATTGATTTTTGTCGCTTATTCTATACCTGGTTGGGCTTTAGGCGGCGTTCTTCTTGTTCTTTTAGGTGGGGGAAGTTTCTTGGATATATTTCCTCTAGGCGGACTGCATAGTCCGACAGAAGTCTGGGAACAATTGTCACCTCTTCAGAAGGTATTTGATCAATTATATCATATGATACTACCTATTATAGCTTGGTCCATAGGAAGTTTTGCTACTTTGACTGTTCTAATGAAAAATGGTCTATTGGAAAATCTTGGCCAGGACTATATAAGGACTGCATTTGCAAAGGGAATTAGTGAAAAACGAGTGATATGGCTCCATGCTATTAGAAATAGTATTATACCAATTGCTGCTAATATAGGACAAATAATAGGTGTTGTTATTGCAGGTTCGTATTTTATTGAAAGGGTATTTAACATAGAGGGATTTGGGAAATTGGCGTTTGAAGCAATTTTACAGCGTGACTATCCTGTGACACTTGGCTTCCTTGTGATTGTTGTAATGTTGCGATTACTTGGCAATATTATTTCCGATTTAACGCTGGCCTTAGTTGACCCTAGAATTAGATTTAAGTAAAACTTTAAATGAATGAAGATAAATATATTATTCAATCTGTTTTAAAAAGAAGGTGGAACAAATTTAAAACTCTTAAGCGGGGGTATTATTCACTGATAATATTAAGTGTTTTATATGTTGTTTCTTTTTTTCTTCCACTACTTATTAATAATAGGGCTCTCATCGTTAAATATAATGATGAATATTATTTCCCAGCGTTTTCGGGATATATATCGGGAGAAACCTTTAAGCAAAATGTACCAGGCGAAGCTATATATCGTGATTTACAGGAGGCTTTTGAAGATATTACAGATAGTCCAAATTGGGTGATTATGCCTTTGTATCCATACTCTCCATATGAAGATATAACATTTAAAGGAAACAAGGCCTATGAACCTCCTTCCGCAAAACATTGGCTTGGTACAGATAACACAGGAAGAGATGTTTTTGCTAGACTGTGTTATGCGTTTAATATTTCAATATCGTTTGCGCTTGTATTAACAATTATGAATTACATTATTGGGATATTAATTGGAGGGTGTATGGGTTATTTTGGAGGAAGATTCGATCTTATTTTACAGCGAATGATAGAGATCTGGTCTAGCCTCCCAATGCTCTTTGTGATTATTATTATATCATCGATTCTAAATCCATCCTTTTTCCTTCTAATTGGAATATATACAATGGTCAATTGGATAGGAATGACCTACTTGATGCGCGCTGAATTTTATAGAGAGAAGGCAAAGCCATATGTAGCTGCAGCTTTGAGTATGGGACAATCCAATTTTAAAATTATGTTTAAGCATATTTTAGCTAATTCGCTTGTACCAATTATCACATATTTCCCTTTTTCTGTTGTTGCTGGCATCTCAGCTTTAGTAGGCCTAGACTATTTAGGTTTTGGACTTGCGCCACCTACACCATCGTGGGGTCAGATGCTTGATGTAGGACTTCAGAATATACGGAAATGGTGGATGGTATTTTCTCCTGTTTCAGCACAGTTTCTAACCTTATTGTCAATTGTATTTATTGGAGAAGGAGTTCGAGAGGCTTTTGATCCAAAAGTATATTCGAGACTAAGATGAGCCAAAATAAATTATTTCAAATTAAAAATCTAAAAACATACTTTCATACGGAGGCTGGAATAGCTAAGGCTGTGAACGATGTATCGTTTGATATTTATCAGGGAGAGGTTTTGGGTATTGTCGGTGAATCGGGCTCTGGAAAGTCTGTGACATCAATGTCAATAAATCGATTGATCCCCAACCCGCCAGGCGAAATTGTTGGTGGTGAGATCATCTATAAAGATAAGAATCTATTAGATCTTAGTTATGAGGAAATGAGTGAGATTAGAGGAAAAGAAATATCAATGATATTCCAGGAGCCGATGACTTCATTAAACCCTGTTCTACGGGTTAGTTCACAAATGAATGAGATACTGGTAAAACACGAAGCGCTAACCGAAGATGAGGCTACAATAAAGAGTATTGAAATGCTTACAAAAGTTGGCATACCGGAACCAGAAAGGCGGATTAATGATTATCCACATCAATTTTCGGGTGGAATGAGACAGAGAATTATGATAGCTATGGCGCTCTTGTGTAATCCTTCACTACTTATCGCTGATGAGCCTACAACTGCCTTAGATGTGACCATACAGGCTCAGATATTAGATCTTATGATGGATCTAAAGGATAATCGTGAAGATTCAGCGATATTATTAATTACACATGACCTAGCGGTAATTGCAGAAACGTGCGATCGTGTTATCGTTATGTATGGTGGAGTAATTCAAGAGGTGGCAACAATATTTGAATTGTTTAAGAATCCAGTAAATCCGTATACAATAGCATTAATGGAGTCTATTCCAAAAATGAACGAAACCGCAGACCGTTTAAAGGCATTAAAAGGAATGGTCCCATCAATTTTAGATTTAGGTGATGAGTGTAAACTTTGTTCTAGGTTTACGCCTGATGAATGCGCATGTGGTGGTACAGAGATTGAACCGGATCTTGTTGAAATCAATCCAGGTCATTACGCAAGAATTAATACAGATATAATTAAATAATGGCAGAAACTGAATATATATTAAAGGTTAATGATCTGTCTGTTGATTTTCCGGTATTTGGCGGAATAATGCAAAGACAGATTGACTCCGTAAATGCTGTTAAGAGTGTTTGTTTTAATCTTTTTAAAGGAGAAACCTTAGGCATTGTTGGTGAGTCAGGCTCGGGTAAATCAACACTCGGAAATGCCATTCTAAACGTTCTTCAGCTTACAGCTCCAGATGTTAAAATTGATGGCGAAATATATCTTAAAATGCCTAGCCATGAGGTTGATATTCTAGGTTTACAAAAAAGAGAAATGAAGCAATATAGAAAACATATACAAATGATTTTTCAGGATCCATATTCATCGCTTAATCCTCGTATGCTCGTGAAAGATATTATCAAAGAGTCGCTTGATATTAATACAAATTTAAATGAAGATCAAAAACTCGAAAAAGTATATTGGCTTTTAGATAAAGTAGGTCTTTCATCTGAACAGTCAAACAGATATCCTCATGAGTTTTCA
>CAZYDX010000051.1:0-15094 GCA_964646455.1 uncultured bacterium
TTGAATTATTACTGAGATTAATTGAAGTAAATGATGACTGAGTTACTTCTGATGCAAGTGTCCAATTTACAATATCAACTAATCCAGAATCAGACCCGAGTGCAATATAAGCAAATCTATTTCCAGATCCTGACTCTATAATAGACCATGCTAATTGAAGTGAGTCAGCATATTTTGTATATGCTTTATCTGAAACGCTCGAGCCTTCATAAAAATTAAACGCACTTGGAGATATTTTATCAAAATAGACACGATCAATTAATGTATCGTGCTGGTTACCAGCAGAGTCTGATACCAACATATTAAGCATTATAACACCATTATTATTAGTATCAGAAAAAGTATATGAATAAGAGTAGTCTTGCCCACTACCATTTAGATCAATTTCATAGTTATCTAATTGAGTAGATATTCCCCTTATATTTTCATCCAATGAAATAGTAATTGTACCAATATCATCAACCTTTGCAAATGAATTACTATATATATTATTTGTGGTAAAGGTTGCTGAGGTTATACCTGGGTTTGTCTTGTCAAATATAACTTTAGTATTGTCTGTAGTTGCCTGAATAGGCGTACCCCCATTACCCGCTTGACTCCCTAGATCATAAAATGATATTTCTAAAGACACCTCACCCTCTGTTTCAGAGCTTGTCATTACGTAGTGACCCTGATAGCTTGTGCTTTGAACGTTGGTTATATCTACTGTATTCCCACTAATTGTTAAACTAGAGGTGGGGTTCCCATCTAGTTTTAAAGGTTCATTTACAACAAAATATACAAAAACACTATCATCTACCTTCGCCCAGGAAGAATCCTGATTTGAAGAGAATATTTTTACCGATACCATTTCTGGGGGTCCGATATCAATACTAACAAAACTCTCATCGGTTGTCGTGCTATCTGTTATCCCTACATTACCTGGACAATCTACAAAGTCAATTGCGAATGATAGGAATCCTCCTACAGCTATGTCAGAGCTCTGTATAGTATAGCTAGCAGAATAAACACCATTGCTTTCTGTGGCAGTAACTGCTGAGCTTGATATTTGAACAGTTGTATTTGATAAAGGCTCGCTTGCTTCAAAGGTAAGAGTGGCGATATCTCCCAAGACAGCAATAGAAGAATAATTATTGTTTGACTCTATGTGTACATTCGTGAGTAATGGCTTTGTAATATCGAATTCCACATTGGAGTTGTCTGTAGTTGTAATGATATCTTCACTGATATTTCCAGTTAGATCCGTAACCCGGATTAAAAATGATACGTTACCTTCTTCATCTGTGTCTGTTAACTGATGGTCTATCTTATACTGGCTAGATCCTAGATCAGTTACTGAGACGGTATCACCCATCACAATAGAGAATGTAGATAATAAAGGCTCTAAAGAAGTAAAATTGATCGTAATAATATTATCTTCTTTTGCTATTGATCCAGCTGAACAAGAATTGTCTGATAAAATTGTAACAGGATCTAAGGTTGGCTTTGTTTTATCAAATGTAACCTGAGACGCATCTGTTGTTGCGTTCGTGCCCGTTAATGGATTCCCCTGGATATCAATAAATGAAATCTCAAATTCGATTACACCTTCTGAATCTTCTTCTGCCATTTCATACTCTGCTTTGAACTGATTACTTCCTAAGCCTGTGATCGTTGCACTCTGACCAGAAATACTCACAGTAGTATCAATCAATATCTCGCTAGTGGTAAATGAGACCGTAACAGTATCTCCCACCTTTGCCAAAGTAGTATTATCATTATTAGATATAATTGATACAGGGGTGATGCTTGCCGGAGTTTCATCAATTAAAATTTCTGTTGCACTTTGTAATCCTACCTTACTATTGCCAGGCCGATCAATCATTGTCGCTTTAATATAAATAGTCTGTCCCTCTGCAAAGCCGGTTAGCCCTTCAATTAAATCACCTGTAATCGAGATAGTTTTATCTGTATTTATTTCGCTAGATAATATTGTTGAAATATCACCAAGAGGCGCAAAGATATTAGAACCAATTTTAGCATAAAGCTGAACCGTTCCATTCTTTAAGGTAGTGTCATTTGCAACCGGAACAATAATCTCCATCCCAGTATTTGTAAGGTTCCAGATTCCAGCTGCTTGATTGCCACCCGTAGGCGTTAATAAACCAACCGTGAAATCAGCTGGATCAGTTTTATCAAATATTACTTTTGTATTATTAGTTGATGAGGTTACAGGCGTACCTGTATTCCCAGCTAAATCTGAGAATTGTATCTCAAAAGCCGCTTCTCCTTCTGTATCAGAATCCGTAGGTACATAAACAGCAGTGAATTTGTTATTTTGAAGATCTGAAACACTAGCTGCCTGACCAAGAATAGACACACTCGGGATTAATGACTCACTATTACTATCATCATTAACCCAAGAATTCACACCATCCATATTTGTTAATGTTCCATCATTGCCATTCCCTGATAAATCGCTTGCAACTTCTCCAAATCCATCATTAAATCTCCAGTAACCCACTAGATTAGAAGATGAGCTATAGTTACCGGAATTTGATGAAACATTTAATCTGTTTCCAGAATTGTAAATGTCCGTTATCTCAGAAGCAGTTAGAGCCTCATTCCAAACTGCAACTTCATCAATTTCACCACCATAAAGATTTTGATTACCATTATTATTACCACCAATTGTAAATGTTCCGCTAGAAGAGTGGGAACCTTCATTTGATGCCGTAGTATGTTCCTCTCCATTGTAATAAAAACGCATAGCACCATTATCATAAATAGCAACAACATGCTGCCAAGCACCTGCAGTTACAGATATCCCCGTTTGCCAGCGACCATTTGTCATGCCCATTGACAAACCTAAACCACCATTTTCTATTATTAGAAATCTATCCCAACCGCCATCTTCCATACCAAAGATAACCTGCCACCCACTGACTCCATTAGGCTTAATCCAGCCAGACCAAGTCGTAGAAGGCATAGCATCGAGGTCTGCATCAACTGGCGTAATAACTCTATCGTTTACCCCATCAAAACTAAGATAAGATCCTGAAGGCAAAGATATTGCCTCGCTAGATGTAAATGCTATACTAATAGAGTCACTAACCTTTGCCCATGCCGTATCTGCATTATTTGAGGATATATTTACATATGTAAGCTCCGGAGGGGTTTTATCAAAAGTAACCTGAGACCCATCTGTAGTTAGGCTATAGCTTCCAGGATTTCCCATATAATCTAGAGCATCTATGGTAAAGTCTATTACACCTTCTGGTTCCGTGCCAGCAAGTGTATAATCTGCCTTGAACTGTTCATTGCCAAGGTCTGTATCTGTAGCACTATTATTTTCAATTGTTGTTGTTGTTGATTCTATGTCTTCATCATAGGACATGGTTATTGTAACTATGTCACCTATCTTAGCATAAGATGAATTTGTATTATTTGAGGCAATACTAGAAGAAGTTGGATTATTTGCAATTAGGTCAATTTCCAGGCTCATATTGCTTGTGTCACCCATTGAAAAATTACCTGATTGATCATATAATAATGCAGAGAGCAATGCGGTCTCATTATGCTGATATCCACTTACACTTGTAAATGTACTTGCAGTACCAGAAATAGTTTTTGTCGTTGCATAAAAATCATCATTTGTAATCTCTTGCAGATTGTCGAATGCCTGAAAATCATTAGAGCCTATTTTTGTTCGGAGCTGGTAGTTTGACCCAATTATTACAGTATTATCATATACCGGAGTAGAAAAATTTATTGGCGAATTAAGGGTCGCAAAGGTAGCTCCATTAAGCGTACCATCTATTTGGTTTGAGGTTTCATCATTTAATGTAGTTCCTGAAGATTCATCTGCTTTCCAATAACTCACTAAACCAGACTCATTTCCTTCAAGGTTGATTGATTTATTACCCTTTATCTGTGGACCTGTTCGGACTATGTTCCATAAGCGGACCTCATCTATTTGACCACTGAAATAATAATCCGTATTATCTTTGTTAAAGGAACCTATCTGTAAATTTCCAGGACTACTGGGCCATACTATATTACCCGATATCTCTTTTTCTTCAGCCAACGAACCATTTTTATACAATATTAATTTTGATCCATCATAAGTCGCTGCTAAATGAGTCCACTGTCCAGCTGGAGCAGAAGCATATGGTAAACTTGTCCACTGATCAACTGAGTTAGAAGGGGTAACAAGAAAAAAACGCCAGCCAGTAGCATAAAAAGCATAACCAAAACCATATTGTGAGCCTCCATCCTGACCAAAACTAATTATCCCTCTATAATTATCTTGATTAGTACTATTTGGTTTGATCCATACCTCAACTGTCATTTGATTTGAAAATTGATGGATTGAATTCCCGGTTACAGTTACTCTATCATCTGTTCCATCAAAAGATATTGAATTACCTTGGAAATAAATAAAATCAATCACAGCAGAATCTTCAGGGACACTGACCTCTAGCTCTAGCCCCGTATTGGTACTATTCCATTTTCCAGCGAAGATATTTCCACCTAATGTTGAGACAGTTTCTGCAACATCAAACGGTGGTGGTGGAGTTCTGTCAATAGTTACTCTACTATTATCTGTAGAAGTTTTTACAGTTGAGCCATCAATAAAACCATCTTGTGCTGTAAAGTCGATTGAAAATGTTATTGGCCCATCTGCATCTTCATCGGTTACAGTATAAGTAGTATTATATGAATTACTGCCTTGTGGAATTACATCTGCCTCAGATCCATTGATCTGAACATAAGTATTGGGCAATAATGTCTGCTCACTGGTAAATGATAGTGTTACATCATTCCCTTCGATGGCTGTTTGATTATCTGTCTCATTATTTGATTCTATGTGGACATATGAAAGCTTAGGTAAGGTAATTACTTTTATATTATCTATAATCCAAGCATCGAGGTAATAGGAGTCTGTCCCATATGCACGCCATCTAATCTTTAATACCCCTGATTGAATATCTACCACAAAAGATTCAGTCCTTAGGCTTGTATCAAAATTATTACCTGCACCTAGGCCTCCGACTTCATATTTCAGCATCTCAGACCATCCACTCCCTCCATCCGCCTCAATGACCATTCCATTTATGTGCGCGGTTGGCTCAGTCCAATAGTCTAAAGCTATTGTAAACTCTACCATCACAGCACTGTTATCACCAACATCAATATCAGGACTCTGTAAACTTAATTCATACCAAGTATCTACCGCTGATTGACCGTTCGCTAATAGTGGGCGTGGTATTCTTGGATAGTAATAAAACAAAGCTGCAGGTGGTGTAAATCCAGAATCTGGATCCTGGAAAGTTCTTGCAACCCTCCAATTATGAAGGCCGGATGAAGTCGTTAGCACTTCCCCAGTCTCTGGATCTATATACTCGTCAAATGTCCAATTAGTTGGCCAGACAGCATTTTCATCAAAGTTTTCTGTAAACAAAACATCAGCATGGAGTAGTCCAGAAAAAAATATAAACAGTAAAATTTGTTTTTTTATCATTGAACTTTAATAGAGGCGTCTCTGACACCATTAATATGAATTATTGTATCATCGTACTTAATAATCTGGCACTGTGACGTATCATACTGAACAGTGCTCTCGCCAGCAGATAGTGGTTTAAACCATATCTCTGCAATATGGGTCAGGCTGTCAATTGCTATCTCACTTGTACTCAAATAATATGCATAAATATCTAATATGCCTTGGCTCTCTGTATAGGTAAAAAGAGGTGTCGTTTTATTTGAGTCTGTTAAGCTTCCGGGTCCTATCCACCCTGGAGCTATTGAATCAATCTCTAACAATGAGTTATCGTACTCTATATTTAAGTGCGCTCCCGAGAATGAAATTATAGATGTATCAGAAAAAACTATATATGCGCCTAATGAAATAGAATCAGACATTGTTTTTGTCTGCTGCTTTGGAAAAAAAACTATAGAGGGAGGATAAACACCAATTTCCTCATTAGCATTATTATCATTCGGATTATCTAGCTCTTTCTCATATATAGTGCAGTTTGAAAAAAATAAAAGTAAAATAAATGAAAAGAACCGATTCAATTTTTAATATTAGTTAGAGTTCGGAGGAGTAATATTCCATTTCTGAATTATGTCTTTTTTGGGGCGAGGCCCAACAATATATGCATGTATACCATTTACAATCCATATGGAACCTGCTGCAATGCCCGTATAAATCATCGCAGAGTTATAAAGTTTATGTTTTTCCCATTCACTATTGGCCTGAGCTCTGTATTCATCAAACTCAACTTGTTCAGAGGACTCTTCATATAACTTGGTGTATGACTTAAATCCTTTTACTGATTTATTATAGCTTAAATAACTTACTAATACTGTTGTAAGAAGCGTCGCCTCTATACCAGAAAACATTACACCTGCATTGTATTTATCTGAATAAAATTGTCCCCACCCCGGTAGCATAAAAGATCGTGCCATTGCACCTTGTGGTGTTTTATCCTGAATAATACCTTCGGGATCATTAAAAAGAATTAACTTTCGATAGTCTACCCATTCTTTATCAATCTCTTTAAATACATCACCTACCCAAAGTTTAATCTCATTCATTTGCCCTTTATAATAGTTGGTGATATCAACGATTCTTCTATGTATTAATCCTCCAGATTTTGTGTTAAACATTTGTCCTTCAAGTAAGAATCTAGAGCTATCATTTATAATTTGATGAAATAAAATATAATCAACATCAAAATCTTCCCCCATAGTACGAACGAGCGGCATCCTACCAGAAGCGGGGTTTTTCAAGCTATCTAATGAACTCAAAAATGGAGAAGTGTCATCTCCAGTTATAAAATCTTTACTAGGAAAGTATTCTGATAGCTCTATGTCACCGATACTAGAGTCATATTCGTTGAGTATTAATATGGATGGGGTGTTATCATCCCCAAATAGTAGTGTAAGGCACATCAATAATACTAAAATAAATTCCATTATTATATCCCTGGCTTAGCAACAGTACCTTTCTTTAGGTAATATTGAAAAGTGAGCGGCTGATCAGCTACAATGATTTGCTCATCAATAATTTCACCGAGTTTATAAACTCGAAGATGGTGGTCTCCAGCCTCTAACTGCATACTAATCAAATCTTCTGTCCAACGGTGTGTACTATTCAGTTCAAAAATAAGTCCCACCTCGTCTGTCTTGAACTTGATATCATAAACAGGATTCATAAAAAAATCGAGACTGACCGATTTCGATGGATTAACATTAATATCATAGGAGATTGGAGCATAGCCCTCTTTTTGAATCTGGAAAATGTGATTTCCAGAGGATATTTTTTTTCCAGTGAGCGGGGTTTTTCCTAAAATATTGCCATCCAAACTAATCTCAACATTTTCAGGAATAGTATTGATCGTGAGATTTACTTTAGGAATTACGACTTCCTTTTCAATTACCTTTTCTGGCTTCTTTCGTAGTTCAATTACTAAAGAATCAACTAGCTCCTCTTCAGATTTGACTGTTGGTAGCTCAGCCATTTGATCATCTTGAATAGCTACTGTCAATGAATCAATATCAGGTGCTTGTTCAAGAATTTCTTCCTCATTAATTTTTAACTTTTTTTGTTTCTCTCTTGCTTTTTTTGCTTTTAGCCTAGATAAATTTTGCGGAAATACTTGCACACTTAATAAAATTAAAAATATTGTTAGTTTAAAGAGCCTGATCATTTTCATCTTCCTCTTTAAAAATATTTTCAAAAAATAATAAATCCGTGTCTTCTCTTTCTAGCCATCCGCTCATTTTTACATTCTTACCAGAAGACACAAGGATCTCAATTGTACCATAGTATAATCCCTTTGAAACTTGTTCAACTGCGATAGGTTCTCCTTCTGGCAAAAGGAAAAGGGTCGCTCCTCCAATATGAGGGTTATCTCTAAAATGAACATTATTCTTGTTTGTGATATAAAGGTTTCCTAAATCAGCGAGGTCTTGACTCGGCCCAAGACCTATATCAACAGTAAGCTTTTTTGTTTTTTTAAAACTAATGTCTTTTCGGAAAGGCGCAAATATCAACTTTTCCCCAGCAATAACACGTAAAAACTCCTGATCCTTAAATTCGCCAGGAAGAGTTAAAGAATATTCCCCTTTTTCATTTGAATATACTTTTTGTAAAAGTTTATCTTTCAGATAGAGTGATACATCCACCTCATTAAGAGGATCATCGGTAAGCCTATTTGAAACTATACCAACAACATCTAGCGGCTGCTGAACAATATGCACAGGATCAAGGACGATACTCCCAAAATCTATACCAAAAAATGGTACTTTTAGGCTTACAAAGTCAGGATGATGCGGTGTAATTCTAATAAAATTATCTTTTGTATCAACGCCAAGAACACCTTGCGGTAAAAAAAGTTTCACAAGATCTGTTGGTTTACTTTTAACAGTCAATAATGGATGCGTACTGTCTCCCTTCGCATAAACCTCGAAAGATAAATCATTTGGTACTAACCCAGGGAAAACAATGGGGATATCAATATCTATTTCACCATACTCATAGGTCACCGACACTAAAGGCTGTCTATAGTTATAGATTACCTCTGGATATTGCACTGGTCTTATTGAAGAACAACCAGCGAACAATATCATAAAGCAAAAACTATAAAAAATATTTTTTTGCATACTTTTTTTCATATTAAATAGAAATACCTCAGATTAATATAATAAAACTTATGTTATCCGCGTAAAAAGTAAATCTAATACCTTTTTACCATAGCTACGCAATGCATTATGCTCAAAAGATTTAGTTTCCCAAACACTAATATTCGGAATAATTTTTACTAAATCCATAGAATATTCCCTATCTACATACATATCATTTGTATATACGGCAGCAGCGATAGGAACTTTATTTTTCCTGAGGTTATTCTCGTCATATAATACTGGCCAATCACTTTTCTGTGCCAATATATTTGCTGCTCCTTTAAAAGGCTGTAATGTTTTATAGGTATCCAACATCCATGGGAATAGCATTTCTCCTGTAAAAAATATTTCGTCTTTATTATCTGTAGAAAACTCATCGTATTCATTTAAAATGCGTTGGGCAGACCAATTTGTTGAAAAACCTTGTGCATAACATGCTTCATGGAGCACAGTGAAAATTGGATTGGTATCAAAGGTTTGCAATGATAAGATATTTTTTAAAAAGGTGTAAGATAGCTTGTTATTTATAAAAGCTCTTTCAAATAAAAAATTTAGCGTTGCCATACCATCGCTAAATCCAAGATTTAGACCAAGTTGTTGAAACCTCTCTACCGATAGTTCTTCACTATTAGGGAGGTAAACTTTATTTTCAATCAAGTGATCTGCTATTTTTCTAGCATTTATCTTTGCCTTAGGAAACAATTTATAGAACAATTCGTTTTTATCAATTACTCTCTTAAATGTTGATCGATATATATCATCGGGATGGGCATCTAATGGTGGAATGCCTCCTGTGATAAATACCCTATCCAAACTATCAGGATAAAACGATAAATAGTGAGTTGCGCAAAATCCACCAAAACTTTGACCAAGTACGGACCATTTATCGTTTCCAACGAGATGCCCTCTGATCGTTTCAGCGTCTCTGACAATATTATCTGCTCTAAAAAAGGCTAAATAACTTGCTAATTCTGCATCATTCATATTAGGCAAAGAATTTCCTGAAATAGGCGTGCTTAGCCCTGTACCTCTTTGATCTAGCAATAAAACCTTATAATCTTCACTAGCTCTCTTTATCCAACCAGAGTCTGTTATAGGCCTTGGTGATTCATATCCTGGTCCACCTTGAAAGAAAATCAAATATGGAATAGATTTATTTTCATATTCCTCTCTCAGTATCTCTCTAGCAAAAATAGAAATTTTTTCACCATCTTTATTATCATAGTCTAATGGAACATAAAAATTATAATCTGTTATGACCATTCCAGAATATTTGTACCTATTTAAATCCATTAAATGTCCTTAATAAAATTTGTGATTAAACTGTAAGTTGTTCTATCAAAATGATATACTATTAATAATATATTAATAATTATTAATATTTTATCATTACTACTTATAATATTTTCCCATGTTTAATTAAATATGATAGAAAAAGAATCATTATTATTAGAAAAGATAAAATCTTCAGACAAAAAAGCTTTTAAACAAATTTTCTACAACTATCACGACTCTTTATTTAGATTTGTTTTATATAAAATTCAAGATGCAGATATTGCAGAAGATATTACCCAAGAAACATTTTTAAGGATCTGGAAAACAAGATCAAAACTAAAACCAAATAAATCTTTTTTTTCATTGATTGCTCGTATAAGTACGAACCTTTGCTATGATCATTTTCGTCATGTTGAAGTACGCCAAAGACATGAATCCACTATACCGATAAATAGTGAATCTCATTATGATAATCCAGAGTCAAATACTTTAGCAGACTCATTAGAAAAACAAATACAAAAAGTTGTAAATAATGAACTGCCAGAGAAATGTCGTCATGTATTTATTTTGAGTCGCATTGAAGGTTTATCAAATACAGATATTGCTGAATCATTAGATATAAGTATTCGAACTGTAGAAAACCAAATATACCGTGCAATCAAAATCCTTAAAAAAAGTTTGAAAAATTATTTATGAGTAAAAATGTGCTATATGTCGTTAATAATATAGGATTATGAATAACTTGAATAATAAAGAAAAATCATTATGGGACTTGTGTGCTAAAAACACTCTCTCTGAAGCTCCTTCTAAAAATGAAGTGTGGATGCGTTTAGAGCAACAGATTGACATTGTTGATCAATCTTCAGCTATTAAAACCTATCTAATAAAACCACATTTCATAAAATGGAGAGTAAGATATGTATATGCTTTTTTATTGGCATTTTTATTACTAACACCGACTACAATACGCTATATAAATACAAATAAAATAGTAGCAGAATTTGGCGTAAAAGATAAAAATATAATACTCTCTGATGGTACAAACATTAATCTTAATGCTGGAAGTACATTATCATATACAAAAGATTATAATATTGAAAATCGGGCAGTTTTTCTAAAGGGTGAGGCATATTTTAATGTTAAAAAAAGTCATATCCCCTTTATAGTCTCAACAGAATTTGCGCAGGTAGAGGTATTAGGTACAAAATTTAATGTGCGATCAAGGAAAGATGGCTTTGAAGCCGGTGTTAACGAAGGGTCTATCAAGGTCAAACAGAATAAACAATCAATGATCCTATATGAAGGCCAACGAGCACTAATGCAATCAAAAGAACATTCAATTTTTGATTCATCATCAACCCATGAATACTACCCTGGCTGGCTAAACAATAAAATCATATGTGATAACACTTCGTTAGGTATGATATGTGAAGAAATTGAACGTACATATAATATCAAAATTTTATTTAATAATATTTTTCATAAACAAATCTCTATATCAGGTATAATAAACCTATATCCAAATAATTTAAAATCTGTGATGAGCAGTATTTCCTTATTGTCTCAGCGAGAGCTTAAATTAGAGGGTGATACCTACATCATCCTATAAGCACAGTAATTACTTTTTATATCTTATATTATTATTGTCTATTTCTTTTTTAAGTGCTCAAAGTAAGCAAGTTTCTTTTTCATATAATAAAATTAATCTTAAAGAAGCTATCCAGCAGTTAATAAACAACTACCAGTTGCCACTGATATACCCTAGTAACCTAGAACAAAAAAAAATATCAATAGAATGTAATAATTGTGAACTAGATAGTGCATTGACGCTCCTTTTTCATAATACAAATTATGATTGGAAAAAAATTGATGAGCAATACACAATCTATAAATTAAGTAATAAACTATATAACGTCACTGGACGCATTATCGATATTACATCTAATGAGACAATACCATATGCAAATGTATTTATTCCAGCCTTAAATATTGGAACCATTTCAAATGAAGAGGGTATTTTTTTGATTCCGGCAATAGAGTCAAGGCTTTGCACCCTTTATATATCATATATAGGATATGAAACCGAACAACAATCCATTTATTTTTCAGATAATGAAGAAATCGATATAGATATATATCTAAAACAAAAAATCATTAAATCTAAAAATGTCTTTATAAGAGGTAAGTCTAGAGAATTTATGCAACTAAGTCAGGAACCAAGTAAAATTGCTTTTTCTCCAAAACACATATCGACTCTTCCTACTCTTGGCGAGGTAGATATATATAGATCACTCCAACTTCTTCCAGGAATCCATCAAGGATTAGGAGGCACAGCTGAATTATATATTAGAGGAGGACGACCTGATCAAAATTTAATCATAGTAGACGGTATGCCTATATATCAGAGAACTCATATGTTTGGATTTTTAAGTAGCCTACAATCAAAAGCCGTGAAAGATATACAAGTTTATAAAGGAGTATATCCAGCAAGATATGGTGGAAGAACAGCGGGCTTAATTCAAATTACAAATCGTATTGGAAATACAATTAAACCTCATGCAAGGTTCTATTCTAATTTTACAATTAATAGCGCGCAAATTGAACTACCCATATTTACAAAAGGTAGTTTTATTTTTACAGCACGACATTGTAATAATATAGTTTCAACAAAACTATACAACTCTATAAAAAATTTTATAACAGGGGATGATAATTTTAACCTGATAAGCATGTCCGCAAATAAAGATCAAACATCAAACTATAGCCCAATGTTTACATTTAAAGATATTAACGCGGTCTTTTCCTATTTACTTAATCCAAAAAATAGAATATCTATAACATACACAAGCGGTGCAGATATGATTAATGAAAAAAGAGAATTTTATGGCTTCAAAACAATTTTAGATTCTGATTCAACTAGCATCCAAGAAGAAACTGAATGGTCAAACCAGGGTGCAATTTTAAATTGGTCATTTTATTTAAACCATGATTGGCACACAAAACTATATATTTCAAAAACTGGCTATAATAGTCTGCATAAATCAAATCTATTTATTGGCAATTATAATGTAAATAACACTCTCCAACAATCAACAAGTGAAAAAAATATATTTACTGATCAGATATATGGTTTTTATCAAAGTATAACAAGCTTTATAAACCACCATTTGGAAATCGGTTTAAATAGGTCTTCCTTATTAGCAAACTATAGAACGAACCGATCTTTAGAAGATAGTTCCGAGCAAATCAGTTTAGCTCAAAATGCATATTTACTATCAGTATATGTTCACGATTCGTGGTCCATCTCAAAATTATTTAATATCAATTTAGGTTTTAGAAGCAGCTACTACTCAGATAATAAAGAAAATTATTTTACTCCTAGACTATCTGGCTCGTTTAAACTCACACCATCTATCACTATTGAAACTGGTATAGGTCAGAACAATCAATTTACACACCAATTTAATAGTAATATGAGCACAAGAGGAACTCAGGGTACATGGTTAATTTCAAGTGGGAATGTACCAATTGTTAGTTCTGATAATGCACATAGTAGTATTTACTGGAAAAATCTCAATTATGATTTCAGCCTATCATATTACCAAAGAAATAGTAGTGGACATTATGATTTTGGAAGATTCATATCTCCTATTGCAATACTATCTAACCAAAATAAAAATGCACCTAATCTGCAAAAAAATATGATTGGTAATGAAAAGACGATGGGTTCAGAAATATTTATTAGGAGAAAAAACAGACAAATAAATGGTTGGATAGCTTATCAGCTTAATAATACAAATTACTCATTCAATGATATCGATGATGGGCATTTTTATACTGCAGATCATGATATTACGCATGAATTTAAATCTGTAATGATGACATCAATTTTAGATTACGACATTACAGCAACATGGTCATACTCATCTGGAAGAGTATACACTAATTCTAATGAAATAAATAAAACAAATGATTTCCAAATAATTTTTAACACTGGAAAACGCAATAAAGAAAGACTAGAACCAGTACACCATCTAGATATAAGTATATCAAAAAGCTACACATTAAATTATTTACAATTAGATGTCGGAATATCAATATATAATATTTATAATAAAGAAAATATAAGTCATAAAAGATATAACCCGTATACATCAGAGAACATTATATCAGATGTAGTTATGCTAGGGTTAACTCCCACCTTTTTTATTGAGGCAAAATTATAAGTGGAAGTGAGGAGATTCTCAATACTCATATGGGTTATAAGACTAATCTAAAGCCCCCATAATAACAAAGAATAATGTAGTTAGGATTATTAAATGAATAACTTTCCCCAATACTATTCATTCAGTAAAATCAGTAATATTAATAAATATTCTTATTTATTATGTAGTATAGATTAAACTAGTGGAAATGCTAAAATATTAATTATTTATGAAAATTGATGATATAGATCGCCAAATTCTGATCAAATTGCAACAAAATGGACGGGAAACAGCCAGCGAAATAGCTGAAAATTTAAATTTAACTGTTCCTACCATTACAGAAAGAATCCGAAAACTACAAGAAAACTCGGTTATCCAAGGCTTTCAGGCGGTAATTGACCCATCGTTAATTGGTTTGGATGTAACAGCATTGATTACGGTAGTTTCGTCTACATCTGAAAAGCATAAAAAAGTTATTGAAAAAGCAAAAGAAACTAAGGAAATAATCCAATTTTTCAGTACAACAGGAATGGGGTCATTGGTTTTGTGGGTCGCAACAAAGAACTCAAAATCCCTAGAAAATTTATTGCGCGATATACAAAGTTGGCCCAATGTAACTCGAACAGAAACCCAGGTGATTTTATCTAAATATAAGACCGGTCAACAATTACACATAGAATAATTAAAAAACCCTGTCTTAATCGGACCGAGCAATGGGACTATTTATTTAGTCAGTGATTTTCCTGATGAGCCTAAGTCAAAAAAAGCTTCATCGAGTCTTTTCATCATACTCTGTTCGGCATTTCTTAAAATTTTTCGTGGGTCATATAGTTTTTTATAAGGCGTGCCATCTTCTGGATCAACTTGATACAAAAATGCTTTCGGGTTTTCATTAAATCCTTTTGTAGAAAGAGCTTTCAAAGATGAAGGTTTTTTTTATG
>CAZYDX010000052.1:0-14880 GCA_964646455.1 uncultured bacterium
AAGGTGGACTTGACCATTCTATTTGACCACCTGGTTCTAATGAATAATGGCCATTATTATTAGAAGAGTTATTTAATTCTTGTAAAAGATCAATTGCAGAATATTCATTAGATTGATTAACCGGTATCCTTTTATAATTTTTATTATAAATAAAACACTCAACCTCTATACCAATCTTTCTTTCATCCAGGCCAACAGTTTTTGATAAAATATTTGATTTAATTATTTTATTTAATATCAAAATATCGGTCTATTTATCCGTTTTTATATAGAAAACAAATAAAAATTTATAATCTAGACTTTAGTGTATTGAAAACTTTTTCGGGAAAAAAAGAATTGTGCGCTATGCAACTCCCCAAGCAATTAAATATAAGAATGACATTATAACCGGGAAGCCAACTAACCAGCCTCCATTTTTCTTTTTAACAGGAAGTGAAGGCCCAACATAATCAAATCGCATTTCAGATCTAGCAATTTTACCTCCCTCAACATATAACGTTTCAGTCCCAAATATTTGATTGTGTAACATAGGATCATTCGATACATAATCTATCGTTCCAGTATTTAAATACATCAAATATTGTGGGGAAAACCCACTAACTTGGTGCCAGCCAGGTTCTACACGGATAGGCGTTTTTAAAGGTGTATGCCCAACATATCTACCATCTATGTAAATAGGCACACCTTCAAGATTCGCATCTACCCTTATTGCTGACTGACCCGATAAAAGTTCTTTTTTATTATTTTGTTTTATTTTCTTCCCAATTCTACTTTTTGTAATTGAAACAAATGGTAATTTCTGCCACCAGGATGTTTTAGGAACTTTTATAATTCTGCCATCAAGCTCATCTTCTATTATTGAATGGTCAGCAAGCTCTTCAATTAATTGTCCTTTAGATGACTCTAGATTATCAAATAACCTAGCGTTGTCATCATTTTCTTTCGCAGCAGTCATTTTATCCCAAAGAGTTAGGTCGCTTTTTTTATTATTTTCATCAGATAAATCTGTCCACTCTGTTAATTCTTGTCCTGAATCTTTTTCAATAAAATATTCATCTACTGATTTTATATCAGATTTATCATCATTCTTATCGTAGCCATAGTGATCATTGTTTAATAATGGTTGTGTATATTGAGAGAAATAGTCTTCGATTGATTCTTCTTTGCTAGATGATAGTATTTGATTTACTTCATTGGGATGGTTTGTATGATATAACTTACCCTTATATCTAAATATTGCATTAGCTCCGAGCTCTTCCCTGGCTTTATTAAAAGCTGCCTGAAAACTTGTGTTATAAGAAGGAAAACCTTCTTGTTCAACCACAGAGAAAACAGACTTACCATTTTTATCAAGATGCTGTTTTAAATTGGTCTGAAGATCATTTTTCATTTCAGTATGAATAAAAACAATAGCTGAAGATGTCCCCTCAGAGTTAATTATATCATACCAGTGAATTTTTTTAGTTAATAGAATTGCTATTTGAACAGATTCATCAAAACTATCAATAACTAATTCTTTAATTAAATTATTTGGGTCAGGCTTAGGATTAATTTTTTTATTATGCTTTACTCCTAACAGTGTTATATAAAGCCAGTTCCTGTCCGACTTCCAGCCAATAATATTATCATCTGGTATCGGGTCAGTATATTCAATACTGAGCATAATGCCATTGCTCTTAGGATCATACTTGATATCCTCAAGTACAGACGCTATCGCTCCTGATACAATCAGAGACGTAACAATGGTGATATGTTTTATTTGTTTTAACATATTGGACTCCGCTATAAAGTAATATTAAAACAATATTTATTCTAATGTCAACAATAAATTAATATTCCCTATATTGTTGATATACAATGGTTTACAGGATTTAAAGCCATTTAAGGCAAAACTTTAAGTATAGAAAAAACACTGTTTTTGATATGTTTTTTATGATGAATTATTCAAATTTTTCTTAAGTCGAAAACATAGAAAAATGTATCCGAAGTTTTATAAATAATTGTTAGTTTAACTTTGGACAAGTAGAGAAATATATATTTTGATGAAACTGATAACATACATATTAACCATTACTATATTTATTGGCTCATTTTTAGCTGCAAAGATAAAAACAAAAACAATAAAAACATATAGTATCTCCCGCAACTTTGGGACAGAAACCAGAGAATTAACTCAATCCACATTTGTTCGATACAATTCAAAAAAACAAATAATTGATAGTACACTCTATATACACAACATTCCTTTATCTGAAAAATATAGTTATATAAACTTTAACGATAGAAAATCACTTCAAAAGCTGGAAGGTGTTGAGCGCCTAATGCATTTTACATATGAATATAACCTAGAGGGTCAACTTATTTCTAAATTTTTATACGGAAATAATAACGACTCATTGAAATGGCGTGAGTTCTATAAATATTATAGTAATGGGAGATTATGGAAGATTGTAAGATTTGATCCATCAAAAGTAAACACTGAAAATAAAATAGATGGACCCATGGCTGATCCAAAAAATATGCCTTGGGGAGAAACATTCAGCTATAATGATTCTGGCACAATCAAAGAGCATAAAGAATTTTATGCCGGCTTTATTATTGAATCTACTATTTATGATATTGATACAAGTGGTGCCATTATAATTAAAGAAGAAAATTTTGATCCTTCTATTATGAGAAAAACAACTTATTCATATAGTGGTAATGGATTGCTTAATGAGATCATTAATTCTAGGAGAGGATTTTCCATTGGCTCTGAAAGTCATGAATATGATAATTCTGGAAGAAAAAATAAAATTAATCATTATGATTTAAACGGTAACCTTGAAAAAACCACTACATACCTTTATGAAACAAAAGAAAATAGGGAAACTAAAATAATTACAGATTCTTCAAAAAAACTCATATTGCGGATTGAAGCTAGAAAAAATAGTTCTGCTAAAAAAATTATTGAAGCAACTTTTGATGGAAAAAGCAGGTTAATACAAAAGAAAACAATTGGCTATGATACAAACGGAAGATTATCACGAATTCATGATTATGATATGCTTAAGCCTGGAAAAAATGGTAACCCAATACTAATTAACATTATTACATATGAATATGATTAAATTCAATAGAGTTCTTTTCAATGACATTTAATTTCAGGAGGTATAATGAAAGTCATTGATATAAAAAGTATAATAATTGGAGTGCTAGCTACTCTACTGATTCTATCTATGTATGGTTTTAGACCTGAGACAGATGAATTAGGACATCTAGTGGTAAAAAGTATTACCGTTGAAGATGACAGAGGTGTTGTAATGGGTTATATGGGTAATGGCTATATGCAAACATATAATACATTTGGTGAACCAACTTTATTTGTTGGAACGGGTAAAGATGGAGGCGGTTATTTAAGAGCATACAATGGTGAAGGTGATGAATCCGCATACGTAGGAACTGGCAGAATGGGTGGTGGCTATATACGAACATATAACAATTCTGGTAGAGAAACCTCCTATTTAGGTACCGGATCTGATAATTCCGGTCAGCTGCGTATTTATGACAAGCAGGGTGAAACAAGATCCTATCTAGGAGATGGATACCTCCAAGCCTATAACCAATTTGGAGAAAGAACTATTTTCCTTGGCACAGGAACAAACGGCGGGGGTTATCTAAGAACATATAATTTTAGTGGACAAGAAAGTATCTATGTAGGTACCGGAGCCGATAGCTCTGGTCAAATCAGAATATATGATAATTCTGGCGAGACGGGTTCATTTTTAGGAAGTGGCTATTTTAGAACATATAATAGATTTGGTAAAATGACTACTTTTATAGGCAACGCTACTGATGGCGGTGGATATCTAAGAACAAATAATAAATTTGAAACCGAAACTGTTTTTCTTGGTACAAACAACGCCAACGAAGGATTAATAAATCTAAACGATAAGTTTGGCCAAAGTTTCTGGATTAGATTAAATAAGAAAAATTAAAATTTTTATTCATTTTTTGACTTTATGACATTGTTGTCTTAAATTTGAAATACAAAAGGAATCCGAGGGCTGGTAAATCCATATTTATCATTCTTCCATTTGTATAAAAAATATGTATATATATAACAATAACCGGTTATTGGCTGCTATTGCCTTAATATCTATAGCATGGTCTCAAAATGATGGCCTCGTCACTATAAAATATGAGAATGGTGGTATAAAAACCGAAGGAAACTATATCAGTGGTGTTCGTAATGGAGATTGGGCTGAATACTGGGAAGAAGTCTGGTGGCTTGATTATGGAGAGGATGGAGAAGCAAACACAAAAGACACCTTAGAGAATAACAATAGGTGGGACTCTGTTGAGGTAGTAATCCCTGATTTTAAACCAAAATTAAAACTTCAAGGTAAATATGTTAGTGGAAACAGAGATGGAACCTGGACAGAATATTTTAAAGATGGAGAAAGAAAAACGGAGCTAAACTATTCCAATGGAAAATTTAATGGCCTTCAGTCATATTGGAATGAAAACGGTAATAAAACCGAAGAAAAAAATTACATTAATGGAAAGCAGGAAGGGCTTTGGACTAAATTTTTTGAGGAGACTGGTATAAAAAAAGAGGAAACCTTTTACAAGGATGGAGTACAACAAGGACTATGGACTGAGTGGTATAGTGATGGTCAAAAAAAGCGAGAAAGAAATTTTTCAGGTGGAGAAAGAGATAGTGTCTGGACAACCTGGTATAAAAATGGTAATAAAAAATTACAGGCTACATATTTAAATGGAAAACTTAATGGTAAATATACTAGCTGGTATGATGGCGGAATTATTAAAGAAAAAGATGGTGACTACCTAGAAAATAAAAAACATAATAAATGGACATACTGGTCTCATAAAGGTCAAAAGATTGAGGAAATAAACTATGATAGTGGTACCCAAAATGGAGATCATATAAAATGGTTTGATGATAAAAACGATCAACATAAAATATTTCATGTTACCTATAATAATGGTGAAAAAAACGGGCTGTGGCATTATTGGTATCCCTCTGGGTTAGACTCTATAAAGTCAAACTACAAAGATGGAAAAAAAGATGGACATTGGGTATGGTGGAGAAACAATGGCCTTAAAGATAAAGAGGGTCATTATAAAAACGAGACAAAACATGGTGTCTGGACAGTTTGGAATGATTCAACAGGAAAAGCGTATCATAAACTGCATCAAGAAACCTTTGTAGATGGTAAAATAGATGGACAGGTAACAAAATGGTATAAAGAAGGAAAGCTTGATCGACAAGGAATAATGAGAGGTGTTGAAAAAGAAGGAGAATGGACATACTGGGAACGTGATGGAAAAAAATGGCTAAAATTTAATTACGGCGATGGTCTTGAGCGTGTAAAGCTAGGAGAAATTGAAGAACGTGATGGTATAACATTCAAAATTGGGAAATATGAACCATATAGTGGCATTGTAGAAGAGACTGGTGGGAAAAGAGGATATAAGCTTCTTGGGAGGTTTTTAGACGGAAAAAGAGATGGTAAGTGGGTGCAATGGTATGATAATGGTCAAGTTGAAGTTCAGGGCGAATATTATCGTGGTAAAAAACATGGTGAGTGGTCCCTATGGTACAATAATGGAAAATCAAAAGAGCAAGGGACTTTTAGTTTTGGTAAAATCGATAGCCTCTACAAATACTGGTTTGATAATGGGCATCTAAAAGAGGAACAAAGATATAAAAAAGGTCTACCTCATGGAAGATGGACAAATTGGTATAAAGAAGACCCAACCCTTAAATATGTTGAAAACGGGAACTGGCAATATAAAGATGGTGTTTATAAAGATGAAAATAATGAACTTTGGAGCTGGTGGTGGTATCTAAATGATAATAAAAAAGAAGAAGGGTACTATATAGATGGATTAAAAGAAGGCGCTTGGGTCTATTGGTTTGATACCGGGGTCAAAAGTAGTGAGGGGACTTTTTCTAAAGACGAAAGATCTGGATTATGGCTTTACTACAATGAAGATGGAGCTGTAACTCAAGAGTTCACATATTCTAATGGCGTTTTAAACGGTAGAGAAACTAAGTGGGTGGTTTCTGCTTCTGATAGCCTTGGAAAAGAATATGAAAAATTTTGGAAAGACGGAGAGCTTAATGGACCTTCTACAAGTTGGGCAAATGGTTTTAGGTCAAAAATGATTACCTATAAAGGAGAAACATCAAAAGGTAAAGAATTAGCCAATGGACCTTGGGTTAATTGGTATCCTGAAAGTGATCAAATCCATGAACAGGGGTTTCATAAAAATAATGTACGTGATGGACTTACGACTTATTATTATAAAAATGGGAACAAACAAAAAGAAGGTAACCTATCAGCAAATAAAGAGAAAAGAATATCCAAACCTGAAGGCATTTGGACCTATTGGAATATTGATGGGCAAATTGATTTCACCTTTGACTATGGGAAAGACCTTGAACACGTTAAGTTCAATCAGCTTAGTAAAATTGGAGTAAATGAATTATTATATAAGCAAGATGATAATACCACTCCTTTTACGGGGGTTATAGCTGATGAGAACAAAGATGAAGAATATATTTTTCTAGGTAGAACTTTAAATGGTAAAAAGGATGGCCCCTGGATAAGGTGGTATAAAAATAAAAAAGTTCCAGAGGTTGTTTTAATAGATATACCAGAACCACAACCAAAAGGAACATGGAGTGGTGGAAAAGAAGAAATAGGTGCTTGGAAAAATGGTAAAAAACATGGTCTATGGACTACTTACTATTCTAATCAGCAAATAAAAGATATCGGTACATATGAAAATGGTATATACAATGGTAAATGGACTTTCTACTATGAAAATGGTGAAAAAGAAAAAGAAGGAACACTTAAAGAAGGGAATGCACATGATAAGTGGGTTTTCTATAATGAAAAAGGCGATAAAACCCAAGAAGGCTTATTTAACGATGGTATAAAAAACGGTAAATGGTTGGCATATTTTGAAGATGGGAAGCTAACTGAGGGAGAATATAAAAACGGTAAAAAGGATGGAACATGGACAAGCTGGTGGGACTATGATAAAACACGTAAAGAGATGCAAGGTACTTATAAAAATGGAAAAATGGTTGATAAGTGGTATTTTTATAATAATAAAGGAAATCTAAAAGAAATTAGATACTTCTCCCCTGTTTTTTAATTCCAATTTTTAATATTATCTCACTAATAAAAATTTGCATTTTTTTGAGATAAATTAAAAAACAAAACATCAATCAACACATCAAAATAACGTCGTGCTCTATCTTCATTCAAAAATAATATTTTTTATCCCTTTAATTATTCTATTTCAATATAATTGTAGCAAAAACGAAATCATATCTAAAGACATAGAAGAGATTATTTTTGTCACAAAAAAAGATGCTTTTTTATATGATGATATAATTGAAAAAAATATTATCGATGAAATACCAGCCTTTGTGAAAATAACCACAAAAGAAAAAATTATTTTGATTAATAAGTCAAATGATGAAAAAATATTCTATAAAACAAACTTTAATAAAAATCAGGGCTGGGTAGAATCCATATATTTATCCAATATAAACAAAGATAGAGTTGAGAATAAAAAACCACTCACTGATAGTAAGTTATTAAAGAGAAACTCAAAAATTATTATTAAACCAAAAAAGGAGGGGGATAATCCAAATTATTTTGTGCAAATTGCATCATTTAAAAATGAAAATAATGCTAAAAATCTTTTTAAAGATGTTCAATTACAAGATATAGCGTTATCGCTGGAAAAAATTAATACGGATAAAGGATTATTTTATCGATTAGTAACAAATTCTTATAATAATAAAAATGCTGCTAGTAATATTTTAAAGTCTATTAAACAAAGACATCCTTCTCTAAAACCCATTATCAAAACTGATAAAAGAAATATTTCTAACCGATTTAAGCAAAAACCAATTGTAAACAAAAATGGAAAAACAGAATATTATACAATCCAAATTAGTTCCTTTGAAAATAAAATATCAGCTGAAAAACTAGCAAAAAAAATGACGTTATCAGGATATCCATCAAGAGTTACTGAGGCTTGGGTCAAAGAAAAAACTTGGTTTAGGGTTCAGCATGGAGAATATAAAATGATTGCAGTTGCAAAGCAGGTATCGAATAAAATAAAAAATAAATTTAAATTCAATCCCTGGATATCAAATATTTATAAATAATCTTAATTAAATAAAGTTTTTACAACAGAAAGAGTTAAAGAATGAAATATGTATATAGTTTTGGTGATGGTAAAGCAGATGGTAAAGCAAACATGAAAAATTTGCTTGGGGGAAAAGGCGCAAATCTAGCTGAAATGAACTTATTAGATATACCTGTCCCTCCCGGCTTTACGCTTACCACGGGAGTTTGTACTGAATACTATAAAAATAATAAATCATTCCCAAATGAGCTAGACAATGAAGTTCGTGATTGTCTTTCTACTGTTGAAAAAATTATGAATACAAAATTTGGTGATGAAGATAATCCACTTCTACTTTCCGTAAGATCTGGTGCAAGGCAGTCCATGCCAGGCATGATGGAAACAGTTCTAAATATTGGATTGACTAGTAAAACTATTCAAGGATTAATAAAAAAAACAAATAACCCAAGATTTGTATATGATGCTTATAGAAGACTTATAACAATGTATGCAGATGTTGTAATGGAAAAAGCAGCTGGAATTGAGCCAAGGGAAGGTGATGGTATAAGACAAAAAATGGAGCATCATCTATCAACATACAAAAATGAAAATAACCTTATAAACGATACAGATCTTTCTGAAAATGATTGGATCACTGTTATAGAAATTTTTAAAAAGGAAATAAAAACAACTCTCGGTTCAGATTTCCCAGATGACCATAATACACAACTTTGGGGTGGTATTGAAGCAGTATTTAAAAGTTGGAATGGTGCAAGGGCTATCAGTTATAGAAAAATAGAAAACATCCCTGAAGAATGGGGAACTGCTGTGAATGTTCAAACAATGGTTTTTGGAAATACTGGAGAAAATTCAGCTACCGGTGTTGCATTTACAAGAAATCCTGCTACTGGTGAAAACAAGTTTTTTGGTGAGTGGCTTACAAATGCTCAAGGTGAAGATGTTGTGGCAGGACTTCGGACCCCTAACCCTCTCAATGAAGACACAAAAACAAACGAAACAAGAGACTTACCATCCTTAGAAGAATTAATGCCAAATATCTATAATGAATTGTACAATATTAGGACGCGACTGGAAAAACATTACGCTGACATGCAAGATATCGAATTTACAATTGAAGATGGAAAACTCTGGATGTTACAGACTAGGGTAGGAAAACGTAATGGTTCCGCAGCAATAAAAATGGCAGTGGATATGAAGAATGAAAATATGATTAATAAAAAAACAGCATTAATGAGAGTCAACCCAAATCAATTAGATGAATTACTTCATCCAGCTTTAGATACAGAAAGCGAACAAAGCGCAACGCTATTAACAAAAGGTCTCCCTGCTGGCCCTGGGGGTGCAAAAGGGAGGGTTGTTTTTACAGCTGATGATGCAGAATCCTGGAATGCAAGGGGTGAACAAGTAATACTTGTAAGGGAGGAAACATCACCGGAAGATGTTCATGGAATGCATGCAGCTGAAGCGATATTAACCGCCAGAGGTGGCATGACATCACACGCGGCTCTTGTTGCAAGAGGATGGGGAAAATGTTGTGTTGTTGGATGTAATGAACTAAATATTTCTGTTAATAAAAAAGAATTGAAAGTGGATGGAATCACAGTTAAAGAAGGTGACTGGATAACCATGAATGGTACACTCGGTAAAGCTTATATAGGGCAATTAGATCTAATCCCAGCAGATCCTGATAAAAACAAAGAATACAAAGAGTTAATGAGATGGGCGGATGAAACTCGAAAACTGAAAATCAGAACAAATGCAGAAAGTCCAGATGATGCAAAACAAGCAATTAAATTTGGTGCTGAAGGAATTGGTCTTTGTAGAACTGAACACATGTTCTTTGATGAAAAACGTATTCTTGCTATGAGAAAAATGATCTTATCTGATAACAAAGGTGATCGCCGAGATGCTGTAATGGGATTATTACCATTTCAAAAAGAAGACTTCAAAGGCATCTTAAAAGCAATGGAGGGAAGACCCGTCACTATTAGATTGCTAGACCCCCCACTACATGAGTTTATAACACTAGACAATGATCAGATAAATGAATTAGCATATAATATTGGGATTGAAGCCTCTATTGTTAGTCAACGAATTAGCAGTCTTCATGAGCTAAACCCCATGCTAGGACATCGAGGATGTAGGCTTGGGATTGCTTATCCTGAAATAACAGAGATGCAAGCAAGTGCTATATTAGAAGCAAGTGCTGAATTAACAAACGAAGGTTTTATTGTAAATCCAGAGATTATGATCCCTCTAGTAGGAACAGTTACTGAGTACATTGATCAAGAAAAAATTATACGTGAAGTAGCAACTAAAATCGAAAAGCAATATAGTTTAACCTTAAAATATATGGTTGGGACCATGATTGAATTACCAAGAGCATGCCTAACCGCAGATGAAATTGCAGCACACGCAGAATTTTTTAGTTTTGGAACGAATGACCTTACCCAAACAACGTATGGTTTTAGTCGAGATGATATTGGATCATTTTTACCAGATTATTTAGACAGAAATATTTTGTCTGGAGATCCTTTTCAGAGTCTTGATGTTAATGGAGTGGGAAAGTTGGTCTCTATGGCTGTTAAATTGGGAAGGGATGTTAATTCTACACTTAAAATAGGTATATGTGGTGAACATGGTGGAGATCCAGAATCTATACATTTTTGCAAAAATAATGGACTGGATTACGTTAGTTGTTCTCCATATCGTGTCCCAATAGCAAGACTTTCAGCCGCCCAAGCGGAGCTAAATTAGAATAAAAATACACCTATTATATAATGGGGCTCTAAATTAAAAAGTTATTTTAACAGAACCATCTTCTTGGTTTGTCTGGATTCTCCTAACTGTATTGTATAGAGATATAACCCTGCTGTTTGCTGACTGCTAATCGAATTTCTCAATACTTTACCAATTATATTGTAGATGGTTATGTTAACTATTGCATCTTATTTCTAATTTAGTTAGAGTGTACAGGAGCAAACATGGGCGATAATAATAGATAAAAAGGGTTGGACTTTCTATTATTTATGTTTGCCCCTATCACAAATCATTCGGTAGTTATACTATAAAAAACGAATACAGTGGTTTAACTACTTACAAATAAATAGGTTCCATGAAAAAATTTAACCCAGGTTAAATCCATTTGAGAGTAAGACAGAGATTAAACTTCATACCTTTTGGTTATAAGATTGACTTAAAATGACAAACAAAAAACCCCACGAATGTGGGGATTAATGTTGTGAAAAGGGTATAATTAGATTTATATAACTATTCGACCATTTCTCCGCCACCCATCATATCTGCAAGATTAAAAGCGCCCTCTTTTTCCATTGTTTTAGCCTGAGAAACAATAATTTTCCTAGCATCATCAACTTCACGCTTTGGTTTTGGACCTTCAACTGGTTCATACATAGCCTGCTTTTTTTGTGGTAAATTACCCACAACTCTATCAACAATCTCTTGATCAGTTCCTTTCATCGCCATAGCTAAAGCATCAAGCTCAACACTATTACAAAGATCTCTTAAAATCCCATCAGGGAATTTGTCTAATATATCTTCAAATGTTAATACAAGCATTTTTACATCTTTATATAGCTCCGGGTTTTCATTTTGTAGTGTCTGCATATATTTCTCACCTTCATCTGCATCCATTTCACCAATTAAATCTGCTATTTCCTTTGCCCCTCCTCTTGAAAACTCAACAGGCTTAGGCAAATAAGATGCTTTCTCTTTAAGCTTCCCAGCTACCTCAACAATTGCTTCTAGAGGTATGTCTTGAAGACTTCCTAGTTCAATAAGCACTTTACCTTTCTCTTCAGGTTTCATGCGCTCCAGTATTGCCATACGTTTATCAGCATCTAGTTGTGCTAAAGCAACTGCTATTACTGGTACATCTTCATTCGCAAGAAGAGCAATTAGCTGTTCATCTGTCATCTCAGCTAAAAATTCGAATGGCTTTATAGGCCCCTCATCTTCATCGTCTCCACCTTCTTCTTGAAATTGTTCACTAAGAAATCCAAAATAGAATTCTTCCATGATTCTTCTTTTTAAAGTAAAAGAAACACTATCCATCTCACGAATCGTTGCACGAATCTTTCTTATTTCGGTACGTGATAAACCCTTTATAAGGGACATGGCCAAACTCTCACCTAAAACTGAAAAGAGAATAGCTACTTTGTGAAGCCCTGATAGGCGGTTATAATCATTAATCATATCTTAACCTCTATTCCTATTTTTCTTTCTCTTCATCTTCACCCTCATCATCAGATGCCTCTGCTTCTGGTTCAACTGGTGGCGCTGGTTCTGGCTGCTCTAGCCACTCTTTTACGATAGTAGTTGTTCGGTCAGGCTGCCCAACACTCATTGAAACAACTGACTTGCGTATATCATTAATCTCACTTCGAACAACATCTGGATCATCATCACTTGATGGTAAAGGTGAGGTGTCATTATCACTATTATCAGCGCTTTCTTCTTCGGTGGTTGTAACCTGCTCAGACTGAGGTGCAGCTGGCGTTACTACAGGCTCCTCAGGCTGAGACTCCGGCTTAGATGCTGGCTCTTCTTTTTTTTGCGCTGGTTCTGAATTTTTTTCTTTTTTTGGTTCTTTCTTCCTTGGCCTAGGTCTTCTAGGTGGGGGAGGCATCATCCATGGTGGTACCGGAGCTTGTCTATTATTATTTTTTAGCAGAACAAAAATCAAGGCAGCAATCAATAGAAATACTAACGCACCTAAAGCGATCAGTATTATTGCTGTATTACCACTTTCCTTTTCCATATCCTCATGAAGTTTATCTAATTCGTCTTGTACGCTATCCAACTCGCGAATTTTATCAGCTATTTCTTTTTCACGTTCTTCTTTCTGCTTTTCTCTTTCGGCCATTTCTTCTTGAATCTTACGCTTTGCTATAGCCTCTTCATCTTTTGACTCCTTAGAAACAGCTGACTGTAAAGATTTAGCTAAATCATCTAGTTCAGTACTTAGGTTGGCATATCTTAATGAATCAATACGCTCCTGTTTACTTATAGTTTTTAAACTATCTCTACGTTCAGCAGATTTTAACATTTCCTTAAGCGCAACAATTTCGTCGTTAAGCTTTTTCAATTTTAAAGAATCTCTAAGAAGCATATCTTTTTTCTCTTGTGCATATGCTCTGTCTTTTGCCTGCTGTTCAAGCTGAGATATTTGACCTTCAAAAAACTTTCTGTCGTCCTCTCTTCTATTAGCTTCTTCTTCTCTATAACGAGTTAGTTCATCTTTCCACGTTGCATCTTGAGTGTTTTCTTCTATCTCTCTTTTTTGCTCTAATAGCTCAATTTTTTCTGCGATATTTTTTAACATTATTTGTTCTGCTGATCGCTGGTCTCTTTTTTCCCTAAAACTAGCAGTCATAATTGTGAGTTTATCTCCTCGGTTTCTATCAAATTTTGAAGCTGCCATTGTAAGCTGGCGAATGTTCTCAATTAACTCTGGAGCAGCACCTTCCTGCAAAATTAAACTTATATACATTTTTTTGATTTCAGCTCTTGATGGTCTGGTCCTTGATAGAACCTTATCAACACGAGGCTCATTAGACTCAACATCTGGGCTAGTTACTTCGAGTGGCTTTTTAGTGTCCACAGATATAACTGGTGGCTTAGGTTTTTCAGTTTTATTTGATTTTTGATTTGACTTAGTAAAATCCATTTCAAAACCAGGAATAGGTAGCCCAACTGAATAAGAAGATTTATCCACCCTTTCATCTGTCTCAATTGATTGCTGTATACTAGATAATGATTTTTCTGTGTCAGTAGGTTCCGAAGGTGCTACTACAGTTTTCTGAGCTTCCCTTTCAGCAAGAACAGTTATCTGCTCCTCCACCTCGTCGCTGATTTCAAGATCAACATCTACATTAATAACATATTTGTTATTGTCAACAATCTTAGAAAGAGCGTCCCGCACTCTCTCTCTTATATTATTTTCAACCATAAGCTTTTGCGCTAGATAACCTGAGCCTTGGCCTAATAAAAGACCGGCTAACGTTAAAATCGCAAGCTTTTTTGTTATTGATGATTTAAACATTTGTCTCATAAAATACTCCTCGGTATGTATTTAATCCTCATAGCTTGTTGCTGACCGCCCCTTACCATGATGTGGCGGATTTAGAAAAGTAATTTGAATTCTTCTGTTTTTTGATTTTTGTTTTTCAGTTTTATTTAAATCTAATACAGTTGGTAGGACCACACCTGTTTTTGTCGTTACTGGGTCCTCCCAGGTAAGTGTAAGAGGATTCCAAGTAGGATTGGCCTTCTTTACACTATCAAGACCATGAGGGGCCCAAGGTCCATACCCCGCTGCTAATAATCTAGGTGCTGGTATGCCCTTATCTATCATATATCGGACAACACTAGCTCCACGAGCAGCTGATAACTCCCAGTTTGTAGCAAAGTTTTTTCTCCATTTTTTTGGCATTTTATCAGAGTCTGAGTGGCCTGCTACCTCTACCTGAAAAGGACTGGCTGAAATCTTTGGTATTATTTCTTCATCCAAGAGACCTTTTAACTCTTCCTTCATTGACGCTTTACCAATTGGAAACGCATAGTCACCTTTAATATTGACAATTAAACCTTTAGAACTAGTTTGGATGTCAATTGGTGGATCTCCTTTGGGGTTTTCTTTTTTCATTTCCTCAATAGTTTCTTCCATCTCTTTTTTCA
>CAZYDX010000053.1:0-8265 GCA_964646455.1 uncultured bacterium
TATAGGAATGAAATTACATTTATAGTGATTACCACATTCGTGGGGTTTTTTGTTTGTGGAGGTGGTTTTGTTTTTCATGGAGTGATTGTATGTAAATTTTGTCGGAGATGAAAAAACTTTATAAGTTATTATAACAGAAATAGATGTGGTATATAAGGACTTCAAATGAAAATACTTGAATATCTTATTTTGACTATTAAAGTCATTGTCGGTTTCATACTTAAAATATTTATAATGCTATAAATGAAAACACTGGACTACTCAAAGAGCAAAAAATTCAATTAAGCTCATTCATAGTGTTAAGTAATCAAGTTGAAAAAAGTAATTAATTATTTATGAAAGGATTCGCTAGAATATGTCAGATTCAAAAAAAATAGAAGACCTCAATAAAGAGTTGGATGCTATGAAAAAAAGAAATGAATTTCTTCAAGAATTCATTAATAAAGGAGAAAATAATTGGACTGAAAAAGATATCAAGGATCTTATTGCCTATTTAGATTATGGTAAGGGATCTGAAGAAGGAGACAACCTAATATTAAAGGTAGTAAAACACAAAAATTTAACCAGTGATTGGTTAGAAGATTTTTGTTTGGCTGGTTTACATCCAATTAAAGTAATTAAAAATGCGTTAAAAAATCCTAACATAGATAGTTGGTTACTTAATGAATTATATGAAAGAGATAAATCTCTAAATGATGAAAAAGAAGAATGGCGATTTATAGATTATGAAATTTTACATCATCCACTTTGTCCAAAGGATATTAAATATGCATGTATCGATATTTTTTTTGATAAACTTTCAACATATAATAATATGATTGATCAAGGTTATGGTTCGAATTCCTATAAAGGCAATGTATTTATTAATGGTGATGAGTATCAAGGCGGTATTATAATTAAATCTTTAGAAGATTTATCTAATTTATTTAATGTCTTAAATGAAACAGGTGAAGGATCAGATATTTGGCAGGTTGCTCCACACCTAGATCAAGAACTTGCAGAAGCATTTGGAGATAAGATTTCAAACAAATGGATAAATGATTTATACAAATAAAAATATAATACGCTAAAAAATAATAAATATTTAAAGGACTTGTTTTATGAGTTTTACTATTGAAAAAAATAGACATATTTTCGCTTGCTGGGCAGCAAGTAGAGCAGCAGGAGTATCTCCTCTTTGTAAATTTAAAGTTGAAAATGGGAAAGGAATTCTTGATAGAATTTTTGGCCAAGATGGACGAAAAGCTTTAGACAATACATTGCAAAAGAATCAAAAAGATTTTGATGCTTATCATGATAATATTATAAAACTTGTTATGGAAGAATCAAAAAAAAAGGAACATAGCATTAAAAGTAAAAAAAGCAGCAAGGACAAAAATTTTACATATGGTATGACTTATGGCGTAGCAGCAAAACTAATTAACATATATTTTAAAGTTATGTTCATTTGTGGGAATTATAAAAATAAAAAAGGAATTAACTATATTCACCCTCCAATTGATAGTTTGCTTTTGGACTCATTATATAAACAAAAAATTGGTAAAGATATTAGTTTATGGAGAGAGTCTAAATGGTCAAAAATGAAATCAGAAGACTATCAAAATGTTATTGATGGTATCAAAGATCTTAATCTTAGTAAAGGATTATGGTCTGTTGAGGAATATTGGACCGGGCATCAATGAAGATTTTGAGGAAGTATTTATTTATCAAGCCCCACATTAGTGGGGTTTTTTGTTTGTGGGATAATGGTTAGATTTTGGGATTAATAAAGGATGTTATCATTAATTTGACTGAGAAACTTATACATACTACAGAATACAAGAAAAAAAGAGGCAAACTATATTTCATAGATTTAGATGGTGATTTGTGTGAAGGAGTTATGTGTGGAATGATTGATAGAGATGAAAATGGTAAACCGATATATGCTTCTCCTGATAAAGTATTAGAACTTGGTATACAAAGAGAAAAAGGGTATCTATATTTTATTAAAGAGGGCAAAAATAAAATATGCGAAGTATGGCGAAGAAAAATGACCAAAACTGAACTAAAAAGGGAATAGGAGGTCATTAATTATTACAACCCCCACATTCGTGGGGTTTTTTGTTTATAGCCTCACACACATTGTAGGGTAATTTTTTGTAGATTTGTGCAAGATGAAGAAATATCTATTTATCATTCTATTGATTATTGGATTATCTGAAGCCCAAGATGATAGCAAGGTCTATGATGTAATAATAGTTGGTGCTGGCATTTCTGGATTATCAGCAGCAGACTATTTAATTGATATTGGAAAGGATATTTTAGTTTTAGAGGCTAGAGACAGGGTTGGTGGCAGAATATGGTCTCATTCTTGGAATGGAATAACGATTGAAGAAGGGGCAAATTGGATACATACTTCTGATGGGAATCCACTTACTGAATTTGCAGAAAAACATGGCTTTACTACCTATGAAACCCCATTGAATTCAATGGTGGTATATTTAGACGGAAGAGAAATCAATAATGATGATTATAATTATGTTGTAAATCAGTTTTGGTCTCATATCCTTGCAAAACAATTTAAAGGCAAGGATGAATCCTTGGCTAAAACAGTTAGTGATTTTAAGATTAATAGATTCTTCTCATTCGATAAAAAGAAATTACTAAACTATCTTGCCAACTCTGAAATATCTAATGAGTATGGTACTGATATGGAAAATTTATCTCGTGATTATTTTGATATTAGCAAAGGGTATGGGGATGGAGAATTATTATTACTAGATGGTCTGCAACAAATCATTGATATTTTAAAAGATGGAGTTAATGTAAGGCTGAATCATATTGTTACTAAAATTGCATATCAAGATAGTAGAGTAATTGTATATACAAAAAACAAACAGTTTATTTCAGAAAAAGTTCTTGTAACAGTACCTCTAGGAGTATTAAAAAGTGGAGATATTGAGTTTTTACCTCCACTTCCTAAAAACAAGCAAAATGCGATATCTGAATTAGGAATGGGTTTATTACAAAAACATTGGTTATTATTTGAAGAAGTTTTTTGGGATGAAGATGTTATATGGATTTTGTCAACAAATGAACAAAATTGGGAATGTATGAATTATGCGCATACTGGTAAGCCAATACTTCTTTGTTTTTCAATGGGCAAATATGCTAAATATCAGGAGTCTTTAACTGATAGCATTATAACCTCAGATATTATGAGTGTACTGCGAAATACATATGGACAAAATATTCCTGCTCCAGTAGATGTATTTTTCACAAAATGGGCCTCTGATAAATTTTCTTATGGTGCTTATTCATTCACTTCAGTGGGGAATACACCAGAAACATATTATGAAATTAGTGTCCCTATAGATGATTTAATTTACTTTGCTGGAGAACATACTCATCAAGATTATCCTGCAACAATTCATGGAGCATATCTATCTGGACTTCGAGCTGCTCAATCTATGAAATAAAAGCTCAATTTCCACTACAGATACACTGGTAAAGTTTCATTTATAGAGGATTTTCAGCCTGCTTTGGGAGCAGGAGGTCGGGAGTTCAAGTCTCGTCAGTCCCGCTAGAGAAAGAAACCCTCGATTTAGTTCGGGGGTTTTTCAGTTGATTTATATTTTAGGATTGTATAAAAAATTGGTTTTTATTATCTAATTAATAAATTAATGTCTATATCAATGAAATGAAAAAATACTTTTATATAATTATACTTTGCACTATATCTTATGGTAGAGGCATATAATAGAAAGCTTTATTCTGATATTTCTAAAAAATAGTAAAGCAACAGGACTTTATTTAGACTTTAATTTTATTTTACAATGGACTTTCTTATTAACACTTTGCGAGTCACACTAATATACCACTTCCTTTAAAAACTCATACGTCCCTAACCTCATCCTTGAGTTTGGAGAGGGGTATATATGTAGATGCCAGCACACAATTATATTAGAATATTTTTTTGTTAACTTTACATAAAGTTTACTTGTTTATTCGCTCATTGGTTTGTTAAAATTTGGTCCAATTAAAAAAGAGGAAATTATGAAAAAATACTTATTAATTCTTTTACCGCTAATGTTTTTTATAGGCTGTGCTGATGATGATGATGATGATTCATCTTCCAGTGCATCTTTTGATGGAACATGGCAACTCACTTTCGCAGGAGAATATGAAAATGCCAATTGTTCAGGCAGTATTGATTCGACTGGGTGGGCTTTTATGTCAGCATTTGGAATGGTTCAAACAGTAGAAATTACTGGAAGTTCATATACAATGTCTGTAACTATGTTTGACGAAACTGAACAAATGACTGGAACTTTTTCTGAGCAAGATGGTAAACCCTGTATAGATGGTGATTGCCTTACTGTCACTTGGGTAACAAGTGGTCAGGTCTGGTCAACAAATCAGGCGGATGATGCATATTGTGAAGACGATTATGGTGATGAATATCCTGAGTATACAACCGAAACTTCTTGTGATGATGCAGGATATGATTGGTCTGATGCAAGTTGCTCAATACTAGTATGGACTAAACAGTAGTATATTATTCAAAAATTGTAAAATCAAAAGCCCCACATTTGTGGGGTTTTTTGTTTATAGCCCTACACACATTATAGGATAATTATTTGTAGATTTTTCTATGGCTATTATATATCTTTATCAATAAATGAAATTAATTATAATCATATTGATAATCGTAGGCATTAGAGTTTTATTGGCACAAAAATTTAATGGTTGGGAAGATGTAATCATATTAACCCCAGTTTCATTATTTTTTTGATAAAAAAATAATGAAAAAATATCTATTTATAGTTATACTAGCCCATATTTTTGTTTTTTCATTTGTGAAATCTCAAATGCGGTACAGATATGAAATATTTGATGAAGTAACAAAAACCGAAGATGTAGTATACGCTAATGCTCCTGATTTACCTTTTATATTCGGCTTTGAATGGAATACTATAGATACAGATCTTACTATGGATATTTATGAGCCTACTGCTGATACAGTAACCAATAGACCTGTAATTATTTTCCTTCATTCTGGAGCCTTTTTCACTGGTGATAATGAGGCCGATGATATGGTGGCTTTATCAATTACATCGGCAAAATTGGGATATGTAGCCGTTAGTGTTACATATAGACTTGGGTTAAATGTCTTAAGCAGTTACAGTGGTGAAAGAGCCGTTTATCGTGGAGTACAAGATGTAAGTGCAGCTATTAGATATCTGAGAGAGTATCATTTAGAATATGGTATTGACTATAATAAGATATTTATTTGGGGTTCAAGTGCCGGTTCTTTTATTGGGCTTCATTTAAATTTTACAGAAGATGACGAAAGACCCGAGTCAACCTTTGGAGGAGGTGGCGACCCAGACCTAGGTTGTATTGATTGCGAAGGAAATGATTATGAACATTATAGCAAACCCAATGCAGTTATAAGTTGCTGGGGGGCGATTGGTGATTTGGATTGGATTAATGAGGAAAATGATATTCCTACGATTATGTTTCATGGGACATCTGATGTTGTGGTTCCCTATGATTCAGGTTATCCATTTACAGTAGATATATTGTTACCATTTGTTTATGGTTCAAATCTTATTCATGATCGCTTGAACGAATTAAACATAGAAAATATACTTTATGCTGAAGAAGGCTTATTTCATGAATATTGGGGAACATTAAATGGTAGCTGGACAGATGGACCAAATGAATATTTTAACATAATTAAAAATGATTCATATCAATTCCTGTTTAGCGTTTTATATCCATATCAATTAGGAGATATTAATAATGATGGAATAGTTAATATTAATGATATCTCAAATATTTTATCTATTATTATTGATAATGATAGTTTTCATTTTGATCCATATTACTCAGATTTAAACTTTGATGGTTTGACGAATATTTTTGATTTAATTATGGTTTTTGATAATATAAATCCTTCCTAACATCTTTTTTTTCTTTTTTTCATTCAATATTAAATAAAAGGCAAATAATGAGTATTAAAATATTATCTATTAGTATAATTTTTTCTGGAATGGTTTTAGGTAATCTTCCTTCAGTGATTAAAACTGGTGGTGGTCAAAAAAAGAATAATCCTCGCCATTGTATTTCTGATTTTGATCGAGCATTAATAAGGCAAAATAAAATTGAAGTAGATCGTAGTTCTCTGAGAGACACTCTGCTCTTTCATGATCCATTAGGAAATGGTGGAATGATTAAACTGAATGATAGTATAAGGCATCACATATATAACTATGTTGATAGAAATAGTACCTATGGACAAGTGCTAGATTATAATTGTATGTCGGTTACTTATGATGGGCATGATGCAACGGATATAGGCATTGGTGGTTTGTATTATATGGATGAAATGAAGACGCCAATCCTTGCGGCTGGTCCAGGGATTGTATCTTATACCCATGATGGAGAGTTTGATAGAAATATTTATTGGGATTATAGTACCGTGGGTAATGCGGTAATTGTTTCACATGCTGATGGGACTGACACTCAATACTGGCATATGAAAAAGAATTCTGTTGCTGTTTCTATTGGAGACACAGTAGCAACTGGTGACACCCTTGGGTTTGTAGGTAGCTCTGGTATATCAACTGGACCACATTTACACTTTGCAGTAAAGAATGAATCGAACCAGACGATTGACCCTTGGGAAGGTCCGTGTAATAATAACCAATCGAGATGGGCTGATAATCAGCTTCCATTTATTGGAGATACGAGCGCGCATGAGGTTGAATTAATAGACTACATTACAACCTCCTATCCTGGACCTAATGGTAATTGGGATGACTTTTATTTTTTGGTTAGTGATAATATACCAAGTATGAAACATATTAACCCAGGTGACCAATGGCGTTCATGCGTTTGGGTTAGAAATTTATATAACACTGATACTTTAAAAACAAGATGGTATAGAGATGGAGAATTTGTTAATGAGTGGTGGTGGGTGCCTGGAGAATCGCAATGGTGGTATCAAGGATTTGAATATTATACTAATTCATTTTGGTATTGGTATGGCACATGGGATTGGATTAGTATAGGCGGGCCGGTTGGTGATTGGACAGAAAGAACGTATATCAACAGTAAGCTTGTTGGAGAAAAAAATTATATTTGTGATGAAATAGCAAACCAAGTGCCGAGTGTTGATATGCAACAGCTGACCGTTAATATTGGTGAAACTATAACTGGAGAGTTTACAGCCACAGATGATGGTGATCCTTTTTGGTTTAATATTGAATCTGAGCCAAATAATGGTGGTACATTAGAGCTTTATGGTGGTAGAAGAAAAAAATTCAAATATACTGCTCCTAATGATTTTATTGGTTTTGATCCGGCGAGAATATCGGCTACTGATGATCGAAATATAACAGGAAGTGGCACATTTATATTTTTTGAGGTCACTGGATCGGGTCTCGGAAATATTAGCGTTGAACCAACTTATGTTAGTCCACTACAAGACAGTATTTTTATAAGTGCTGAGGTATTAGGTGAATCAGATGGAACTTCAGCTTTTGCTATAATTAAAAACTTAGTTGACAACACATCTTCTTTACCCATATCTCTCACTTTAGAAAATGGTCTTTGGTCGGGGAATTGGATTCCTACAAGTGAGTCCTTTTTTAGTGTTGATTTAATGTTTATAAATAGTGACACAGTATTATATCAACAAGTTGGTTTATTCACTTCTGTGGGACCATTAAATGTCTCTATGGTTGGAAGTCTAACAGGTAGCCCTGGAAATGCTAGCGTTATTAATTTTGAATTAATAAATAACAGTGATGTTCAATCAGTGTCAGATGTCTCAGTTTCTTTTCAGGCAGAGAGTATGGAATGCATATTAAATATGTCTGGTACTACCTATACTTTTCCAGAAATATTACCTGGTGATACGATAAATAACGATGACAGTTTTGTTATAGTTATCAATAATGAGTGTAACATAGATACTACTATATACATTGATGTAAATATACACTCGAGTGGTACAAAATGGTGGGAAGATAGTTTTGGTGTAAATATTGAAACATTAGGCCTTTCTAAAGATAATCTTCCTGTCGCATATTCCCTTGAGAACGCATACCCTAATCCGTTTAATCCTGTGACTACAATTAAATATGCATTACCACTTAAACAATTTGTAAATATTGATATATTTGATCTTATTGGTAGAAAGGTAAAGTCATTAGTTAGTGATAATGTTGATGCTGGTTACAGGACTATCAAATGGGATGCAACAAATGATCTAGG
>CAZYDX010000053.1:8365-14463 GCA_964646455.1 uncultured bacterium
TATCATTTTCTTTTACACAATCACTTGACTCATTAGATGTAGCCATAAGCAATTTAAGATCCATTGTGGAAAATGCTTCGAGAAATGGACAGCGTGTGTTGATTGATGATTTCACAGGACTAGATTGTCCTCCATGCAATTGGGCTAGTCTGACTGTATCAGATATGCTAAATGAATTTCCTGAAACACTTATCAGTTTACAATGGCATTTAACGGCCTAAACGCCAGATCAATATGACTTTAATGAATGCCTGATAAGTGGCCTGTCTGTAGGGCCAGATCAGGCGTTCGAGACACGCGGGAATTTATATGGATGGGAAGATATATCAGCGATTCCAATAGAGGTATTTAATGGCACTCAAATTTTAGACGGCGCAAATTCTGGTGACTGGGCCTACAATACATATGTACCTATTTATCAAGATTTAGTGGAATCTTATTCACCTTACGAGATTGAGATAAATGGAATTATAGATAATTCAACCGTGCAGTATGAAATAAATGTAACTCTGGATAGTACATTTGATACTCAAAATCACTATTTATTTTTATTTATCGTTGAAGATAATATTTTATCTCTTTGGGATAGTGGGCCTAATAATGCTAGAAATGTTGTTAGAAATTGGGAATCAACTACAGGTTTGGAAATTAGCGAATCAGGACAAAATCAGGTTTTTTCAGGAAATTTTAGTTTGGACACTTCCTCTTGGAACTTAGACAGCATCAAGATCATTTCAGTGGTTCAAGATGCGTCTACCTCTGAAGTATTTCAAGTTCAACAGAAGAATATTAATAATTTTGATTACGATTTAGATGGTATACCAGGAGACGAAGATAATTGCCCTGATCTATATAATCCCGATCAAGAAGACTCAGACAATGACCAGCTTGGTGATGCATGCGACATTTGCGATAATGCTAATGTCTGGGTAAATGGCAATATAAATGGTGAGATAGATATGAATCAAAATTTCGCTGTTGATATTTTTGATGTCCTCGCTCTATCTGATATAATTATATCAGATGATTCAGAGAGTTGTGGCCATCAGATTGGCGATTTTAACGAAGACGGAAGTATAAGTCTTTTAGATATTTTCCAGCTTGCTGGGTATATAATGCAAAATTAAATATAAGTATCCTTATAGAAGCATTGTAAGGTTTCTTGTTTAAATATATAGTATTAGATTTTATTTAATATGAGCGAACATAAGCGAAAGCTCGCGGCAATTGTTTTTACCGATATCGTTGGTTTTACAAAACTAACTGCCGATGATCAGTCAAAAGCATCAAGCCTATTAACAGAGCAGAGAAATTTATTAAAACCTATTGTTGATAGTCACAATGGTGATTGGGTAAAAGAAATGGGTGACGGCCTTCTTCTTACTTTTGATACGGTAACCGATGCGGTTAACTGCACTATAAAGATTCAGGAGGCTGCTAATAAAATAGATCATTTAGACCTCAGGATTGGTATTCATCAGGGGGAAATACTCTTTACAGATAATGATGTTATAGGAGATGATGTAAATATTGCGGCAAGAATTGAACCATTCGCTGCTCCCGGTGGAATAGCAATATCCAATAAGGTTAATGATGCTCTAGTCAGAGAATCAGGCTATGATACAAAATTTGTAGGAAAACCAAAACTAAAAGGTGTAGGTCAAGAGGTAAAAGTATATTGTATTACCTCGCATGGTCTACCGGAGACAAAAATCTCTGATGTTTCAGCGAAGTTAGAAACCAGTAAGACCAAACTTTATGCTGGAATAGCTGCAGGATTAATAATTCCAATACTACTGTATTTATTTGTTTTCCAAGAAGACGACGATATAGAGTCTATCGCAATATTATACATTGACGTGAATAGTTCATCGAGTAATAACCTTAGCTACCTAGAGACAATAACTGAAGATCTCATTTTTGATCTATCTAGCTCATCACAGGGTTTGTTAAATGTCAAAGAATCTTCATCTGTAAGAAAACACAAGAATAGTGACCTGAGTATTGAAGACCTGGCCAAAAAAATTGGGGTAGACTATGTTTTTAAGAGCAGTATCAAGCCAGATGAGAATGGTTACCATCTAAGATGCAGGCTCTACGATGCATACTATCAGAAAGATGTATTCTCAAATAAGTGGTTTATTGAAAGTCAAAACCTACAATCAATCACAGGTGTGTTGGTGGATAACATAGTAAAAGAGCTAGATATTGATGTTCTCGATGGTTTTGAAAGAGTGGAATATGATCCAGAAGCATATGAGCTATATCTGAAATCTAAAAGCTTGTACGCTCTCAGTGATAACAATGAAGACAATATAAAGGCCATAGACCTCATGAAAGATGTGGTAAAAAAGGATGATAATATTGTAATGGCTACTCTATACTTAGGTCAGATGCTTTTTGAGCTGGATGAATACGATAAAGCATCAATCTATTATGAAAGAGCCTTGTCAAAAAGTAAATCTCTTCAAGATAATGCAGGCATAGCGGAGTCACTCAGAAAGCAAGGAACTCTCTTAAGGAAGAATCGTGATTATGATGGTGCGCTTGACAGGTTCAGTGAGTCACTAACAATATCGACTGTCATGAACGACAAAAAATCTATGGCAAAAACTCTAAACAGTATGGCAATTCTAAATTACAGGACTCAGGACAAGGACAATGCACTAAAAAACTGGCTCCAGGCATTAACGCTGGTGGAAGAATTTGACGATAAACTAAAAATGTCAAAGTACATGAATAACATTGGTATATGGTACTACAATGATAAGGACTACAGTAATGCAATTGAATATTATGGACAAAGTTTAGAGATTAAAACAGAGCTAAAAGACATTCGAAACATGGGAAAAACTCTTAATAATTTAGGGGAGGTTTACTTTGACATGGGTGACTACGCTAGCTCCATAGATAAGTTTAATGAGAGTATAAAGATCAAAGAAAAATTAAATGATAAAAAAGGCCAGGGTTCATCACTATTTAATAGAGGAAAAACATATTTTTATGATCAAAACTATAAAGATGCAATCAGCGACTTTAGAACCTCTTCTGATATTGTTGATTCGGATGAGAATATCCAGAAAAACAACAGATTTATCGGAATGTCTCATTTTTATCTTGCTGACCACGATAGTAGTATATGGTATTTAGAAGAGTGCTATGATTATTATGCTAATGATCTGAGAAAACATTTATCAATTCTCCCATTTATGATAGTATCATACAAAAAACTGAAAGATGAAAAATCTTCGAAAAAAGTACTAGAAGAATTTAACAGTATCATATCCGAAGAAGACCCCTACCCTTATGATAATATTTTAATTAACTGGGCTGCGTACAAGGCGTTCACCATGCTCAATGATCAAGATCAGGCAAGTGAATACTTGGAGAGTGCCTATTTAGAGCTCAAAACTCAATCGAAAAATATAAAAAATAAAAAAGATAGGAATAAATTTTTAAAAACAAAATTACACAAAGAGATTGTCAGCAGTTGGAAAAACAGTTGAAAGAATTGATTAATAATTAATTTTTATAAGAATTTATTAGTTTAGTATTTATATTTTTATTTTATATCCTTAAAATTAGTTTCCATTAATTTTTCATTTAAATACTAAATAGGGAGTAAAAATGAGGTTTTTCATTATAGCGGTTCTGATTCTTTTTTCTTTATTAAAGGCAACAATAATCAATGTACCTACAACAGAATATCCATCTGTCCAGGCTGGTATTAATCAGGCGGTAGAGGGAGACACGGTACTAGTTGCGCAAGGTACATACTATGAAAATCTGATGATCAATAAAGAGATCACCCTCCTAAGCACAGTAAATTTTGATGAGGATGTTGTGGGGCTAGATGATTGGCATGAGAATCAGATTATTAAAGAAACTATCATCAATGGTTCGGTGTTGGCCAACCCAAAGAAAAGAAGCTGTTTAACTGTTAGAGATGGTGATATTCAGCCAACGATCAAAGGCTTAACATTTGAAGGTGGCGTTGGAACCAATATGTTGATCCTAGATTGTAGTGAAGGTGATAATTTATACCGCAGTGAACTAACCGGGGGTGGAGTTCTGGTTTATGATGCCTATCCAACGATAAATTATAATCGTTTCATCAATAATGGACTAACGCCTGATAGTGAAAGAGGAAGAAAAGGGTCTAAGAATGGTGGTGCGATTGCGCATTATGAGGATGCTGAGGTTGAGTTTGATGAAGATAGAGAAAGTGCACCAAGTAGCAGTAGTAACACAAATAGAACAGTACCTGGAACGATGGACATTCAAAATAATTATTTTGAGGGTAATACCAGTGGAAATGGACAAGGTTTTTATTCCTACGGCTATGAGGGATCAATAAATGTTAGTAATAGTGTTTTCGAAAATGTTGATTGTGGAACTAATACTGTTAACGAGTATGTTCTTAATTCAGCGGAAGGTGTAGCGGACTATGTTCAGGATGGAGTTAGTGGTGGATGCATAGAGGAAAATGCTTTTTATGTGGCAATGGACGGAAGTAACAGTAATAGTGGTACTGAATCAGCACCCTTTGCAACGATTTCACATGCACTATCATTCGTTAAGGATGTTGGTGATGCTACAACAATATATGTTGCTGCTGGAACTTACTCTCCAGATCTAACCGGTGAGATTTTTCCAATTAATTTGCCTAACAACGTAAACCTAATTGGTGAAGATAGTGAGACAACGATCCTGGATGCAGATGCGGATGCTCAAAATGAGGCTGCCGTTATAATTATACAAGAGGTAGAGACAGTAACACTTAAAAATTTTACACTTACAAATGGATATACTGAAGGACACGGATGTAGAGGAGGAGGCGGACTTTTAGTAAGCTCTAATAATTTGTTTGATATTACACTTCCGCCACAAACTAGTACGCCAGTTATTGAAAATATAATCTTAGAAAACAATTGGTCTCATAATGGTGGTGGTATTTCTTTCTTTCTGGTTGATGGCCCGGTATTATCTAATATAGAGGTTCGGAATAATCAATCGACATTTCATGGTGGTGGTGTTTTTATTTATGTCTCTAATGTTGAATTTACAGACTTGGTTGTATCCGGAAATAGAAACTGGGGTAATCCTAACTACTGGAACGTAGGAAATGGTGGTGGAATTATGTCTGTAGCATCAGGTGTGCAGATCACTGACCTAACACTAACCGATAACATAGGTGTAACATTGGGCGGTGGATTATTTCATATGGGAAGTTCTTTCAATAATACTGCAGGGTTTGCAGGTTTTACCATCAATGATGGTGTCATCAGCGGAAATGAAGGATATTGGGGTGGCGGAATGTCATTTTTTGGTGGTGCAGATCCAGTTCTAAATAATGTTGAAATAAGTGGAAACTACGGTGGAGATGCTGGTGGTGGGGTACATATGGATAGCTCATCTCCAACATTAAATAATTGTATCATAAAAGACAATGGTTCTCCTCAAGGTGGTGGTGTATTTGCTTATAATAATCAATCTTATCCGATTATCGAGAACTCAATAATAAAGGATAACGTATGTAGCTCTGAGGGTGCAGGGGTTTACTACAAGAATGCTTCAGGAGGCGTAATAAGAAATTCGCTGATTATAAATAACGATTCTGATGCTTACACAGGTGGTGTTTCTGTGCAAGGGGCTAATGTACATATCATTAATAGCACAATTGCAGGAAACACAGCCGGCACAGATGGAGGTGTTGCGAACTGGGGTAATGGAAATACCACTATTACCAATTCTATTGCTTGGGGTAACTCAGATGCTGAAGGAACTAGTTCCGTAACAGTATGGGATGGTGATGTCAGTATGTATTACAGTAATACAGACGACACAGGATGGGATGGTGACCAAAATCTAAGTGCTGACCCTCTATTCATTGATATTGAAAATGGTGATTATGGTTTGCAGATTGAATCTCCTTGTATTGATGCAGGTACAGCCGAATTAACTGCCTATCATTCTATTCCAGGCAATAATTATCCTGGTTTCGGTGATATTACTGAGTTTTATGGAGCTGCTCCTGACATGGGTGCCTTTGAAAATCTTTTAGAAATTGCTGCACCAGCTGCCATTAACTATACGCC
>CAZYDX010000054.1:0-11904 GCA_964646455.1 uncultured bacterium
TTTGTCGAATCAGAAAGAAAATCAAAAGGTAGATTATATTTATCTTTGAAGTCTCTGAGTGATTTTTGTTTATCATAGCTTATACCAAATACAATAATTTTATGTTTTTCAAATTCAATATATACATTACGGAACCCGCAAGCTTCTTTTATTCATCCAGGCGTATCGGCCATGGGAAAAAAATATACTACAATCCTCTTACCTTTATAATCTTTAAGGTTATGAATATTCCCATTTTGATCACTTAATGAAAAAAGTGGGGCATCATCACCAACTGATAAAACTATACCATCATTGGATAGAAAATTTAGGGATACCATTATAACAAATAATAAAGGAATAATTAATAACAGCTTCATTCTTTATGAATCCTTTAGATAAGATAGAGTATCAAAATTAAATGGTAATGGTGTATAATTATTTTCTGAATAATATTCTGTTGAGTTACAGGTGTTTCCTTCAACTAACATTGTGATTTGGTCCTTTGTTACAGGAAACCAACTAAACCGATCTAATGCTGATGCTACTGTCTTTACAGCAAATACAGGAGCTGGAACCATCAATTTCTTTTTACCAATAGCAGAGCTAATTGTTTTGATTATCTCTCTCCATGTCAAATCTTCACCACCAAGTTCAATAGTTTTACCGTAACACTTCTTATCCTCTAGTGATTTAACAAAAAAAATAGCCACATCCTTGATGTGGATAGGAGACATAGAAAAATTACCAGCATCAAAAGGTATCAGACCTTCATGGAATAGAGGCGCTGGTATTGGTAGACTCAACATATCTTTTTTTAATTGTGAACAGAACTCTGGTCTATTTTCCCCCCTTGGATCCCCAAAAATAGTAGAAGGCCTAAATATGGTCCAGTCTAAATTGGTATTCTTTAAATACTGCTCTGACATCCACTTTGTCTTAAAATAATCTGTACCTTCTGGAGAAACACCATTGGCACTCATTAGAATAAATCTTTTCACGCCAAGTTCAATAGCAACATCTATACATTTGACTGCACCTTTAAACTGTGTATTCTCAAATGTTATACCTTTTGCTTTAAACTCTCTAATCAGACCTATGCTGTAAATAACGGCGTCAGATCCTTTGATAACTTGCTTAATTGATTCGTCATCAGAAATATCACCGTGAACAATTATACAATTATCTGAGGATTGAACTTTATTATCTGAACCTTTTCTAACAAGGAGGCGTGGCTTATAACCAGAATCTAATAATTGATCTGTAATGTAAGACCCGACAAATCCAGTTCCACCAAAAAGAGCTACTTTCATAATATAATTAGTTCCCTGCAATAAATATAAGCAGTGAATTTAATTTTCTTTATATTATTTAACATTTTATTTTATTATTCTGCTAAAATATTTTTTGATGTCCTCTATAACCATATAACTAGTTGGTACTAAAATAAGAGTAATTAATGTTGCAAATAATACCCCAAACGCTAAAGAAATTGCCATGGGGACTAAGAACTTTGCCTGAACGCTTTTTTCAATTAAAAGAGGAAAAAGACCCACAAATGTAGTCACTGATGTAAGTAATATAGGTCTAAACCTCCTTGGACCAGCTGCCATTGCTGCCTCAAGATTAGTCTTTCCATCTTCTCTTTTGTACCGATTAATAAAGTCAACCATTACTAAACTATCATTGACAACAACTCCTGATAATGCAACAATACCTATTAGAGATAAAACAGCAAGATTCATTCCCATAACTAAATGCCCAATTACAGCTCCAGTAAACCCAAACGGGATTGCTGACATTATAATCAGAGGCTGTAAATAAGATTTAAATGGAACAGCTAACAATATATATACCACGAAAAGCGCTAGCGCAAAATTCTTAAACAATGACCCCAGAGTATCTCTCTGTTCTCTTTGTTCACCCTCAAAACTATAGCTCACAGTTGGGTAATCCTCAAGCAATGGAGATATATGCTCTTTCTCAAATTTGGCTAATATTTCATTTGCATTGGCCTTCGTCAGATCAACGTCAGCAACAATATTTATAGACCTTTTTCTATCCGTTCTAGTAATAGTGGAATAACCACTAGCTAATTCACCCTGTGCTACCTGTCCAAGGGGGACCTCTATATTATTTCCTACCCGAACATTCATCTGTTCTAAATTATTTAAACTTACTCTCTCGCTTTTTGGATAGCGTAAGAAAACTTTTATCTCATCTCTACCACGCTGGATTCTTTGGACTTCATCGCCATAAAAAGCCTGTCTCACCTGTCGAGCAAGGGAGGACATTGTAATTCCATAATTCTGGGCCTCAGGCCTAAGGGTAAGTTTAATTTCATCTTTTCCAGCACTGAAGGAGTCTTTAATATCAAAAACCCCGGCATAAGCCTGAAGCTTATCTTTTAAAATCGAGGTTACCTTTTTTAAATCCTCTCTTCTGACACTTGAGAGTTTAATCTCAATAGGTGGCCCAGAGCTAAATAGATCAGACTCGAATTCCAACTGCTTAACCCCTGGTATAGGACCAGTTAAATCTCTCCACATTGTTGAAATTTCTATTGTGCTTATTGGTCTCTCCTCTCCTGGTGCTAATTCGATTACGCATTCGGCTAAATGTGATCCAAAAAAAGTAGCATCAAGATTTCCAGGTCCTCTTGCTGACTGTGTTTTTATAGGTTGATCACCGGCTGTAGAAACCATGTTAATAAAGATATTTTGATCAGGATATAATTCCTCTAGCGAATCTTTTAGTTTAAAAGCTGATTCCTCAATCCGGTCTAAACCATCCTTCGTAATAGAAACCGGAGTTCCCTCCGGATATTCAACGCTTGCAATAACAATATCTGCCTCTAATGGAGGAAAAAAATTAAATTTTAAGAATCCACTAACAACAATACCCAAAGATAAAATAAAGATACTTACAGCGATCGATATTGTATTCGCTCTGTTTGTAAGAGCCCAGTTTAATAAAGGAATATATGTATTTTTTATAAACCCCTGAAGACCATTGTGAATCCCTTGCTGTACGCCGCTCCACCATTTAGAAAAAAAATTATCTTTTCTACCTGAATCCTCTTTCAAATGAGCGAGATGAGCTGGAAGAATTGTCAGTGACTCTATGAGAGAAAAAATTAGAACCACAATAGTTACAACAGGAATAATCCTCCATATTTTCCCTAATGCCCCTTCAACCAGTATCATTGGTGAGAAAGTCACCATGGTAGTGAGAACGGCAAAAATTACCGGCTTAGCAACCTGATATGCACCCTCTAAAGCTGCATCAGGGCCCTTAAGGCCTCTTTTTCTAAAAATATGTATGTTCTCTCCAACTACAATGGCATCGTCAACTACAATTCCAAGAACAAGAATAAAAGTAAAAAGTGAAATCATATTAATTGAAACATCAAAGATCGGAAGTAACCAAAAACCGCCCATAAATGAAATCGGTATGCCTAATGAAACCCAACCAGCAAGTTTAGGCTTAAGAAATAGAGCAAGCACTAAGAGTACCAGCGTTAAACCCAGAATAGCATTCTCAACTAATAAGTCAATTCTTCCTCTAAGAATTACAGACTCATCTTTCATAGAACTCAATGAAATACCTGGAGGCATCGTCGGCCTCTTTTTTTTCAGGTAGTTATGAATATTCTCTGCAATGTCCAAAGCATTTTGGTCTCCGGTTCTATATACTCTAATTAAATAGGCAGGCTCACTGTTAAACTTTATATCATACTCAACATCCTGAAAACCATCTTTTATTTCCGAAATATCACTCAATAATAGAGTGGAACCATCTGGCATTGAAAGTACAGGTATAGAGCCAAAATCCTCACCTGTATATGCCTGGCCTTTTGAACGAATTAAAATCTCACCATCATAGGTCTCAATAGCACCGCCTGGGACATCCATAGATGATGCTCTTATTCTATTGGAAATATAGTCAAATGAAAGGCCATATTTTTGTAATGTTTGTTCTGAGACCTCAATAGATATTTCTCTAGGTTTTTTCCCCAATCGTGTCTGTGTAATACTTGGAAGGTCACTAACCTCCTCTCGAATACTTTCGGCAATACTCAGTAGACTAGCCTCTTCAACTTCGCCGTGTATTGCTATGGTAATCACTTCAGGCTGACCCTCAAAACTTCTTATAGTTGGCTTCTCAGCTCCATCTGGGAATGAGGTAATTCCATCAACTTTTGATTTTACTTCATCCTTAACCTCATTAAGGTCATAACCATTTTCAACTTCAACATTTATTGATCCATAGCCCTCATTTGAAATACTAGTTATTCTTTTAATTCCATTGATGCCCTGAACCTGTTCCTCAATTTTTACACAAATACTCTCTTCAACATCTTCTGGAGAAGATCCAGGATAAATAACAGAAACATTTATTATTGGAATTGCTATGTCAGGAAACACCTCCATTCGGAGTCTAGAGAGGGTAAAAAACCCAGCAATTATAATAAAAATCATCAACAGGTTAGCAGCAACCGTGTTTGTGATAAACCAACGTATAATATTTTTCATGGTATTAGTTTAGTCTTACTGGCATTCCATCAACATAGGATGATAACCTAGTAATTAAAACTCTATCATTTTTACTCAAGCCATCAGAGATAAATGCAAAGTCCTTTTCATACCTAATAACCTCGATAGATTTTCTTCTCAGCTTTTCATCTATTACTACCCATATCATATCATCTTTAACCGCGGAACGAGGAACAACAGTCACCCCAGGAAATGACAGCCCATTAATTTCTGCATTAACAAACATTCCAACTTTAAATCCCATCTTAGAATTTGATACAGGTATTGTTGCGATTACTGATATCATTCTTGTCTTAGGATCAATCTCAGATTCTGATCGTACAATGGAACCATTTATCTCGAGCTCATCACCACCGTAGCTAGTAGACAGCCTTACATTGGGACGATTAGCAGAATCGATAGATGTACCATCTAGGGGGATACCAAGAAAAGGGATATCTTTATCAGCGATTGGCAACCTGACCTCAAAAGAAGCAGTCGCATATATATGAGCCATCCTAGCACCTGGAATTAAATTTGTACCAGGATCAACCATTTTTTTTCTGACCCGGCCATTGAAAGGTGCAATAATGGAAGTCCTTTCAAGGTTACGCTTAGACTGCTCATAAGCTGCCTCAGCGGCAGCGAGGACTGCTCTCGCTTGAGCCAGTTGAGGCTGTCTAAGAGTAAGGCTTGAGGCATCACCTTTACCTACCCGTTTCCATTCTATGCTGGCCAGGTTTGCTTCTGCCTCTTCTTTTTCTAATGCTAGTCTGGCTTGAAATAAGCTAGACTCAGTTGAAATTAGAGCAAGTTCATAATCACGTTTTTCAATTTTCATTAGGGTATCACCAATTTTAAACCCGGCACCATCTAGAAAATTTTCAGAGACCCATGTGACTTTTCCACTCAATTCTGAGGTAACAAAGATTTCATGTTCTGGCCTGATCGTTCCCTGTGAACTAATTTTTGCACTAACTTCTGAAGGATAGGCCACCATTGTCTCGACCAATTGAGGTATGATTTTTGGCTCCTGAAATTTAGCCTCTGGCCTTAGCTTGATCATAAGAATGAATACAATAATACTAACTGATAGAATTATTATTGGGCTGTACTTTTTTATATATCTATTCATTTGTTTACTCTATTTTTATTTGAATTCTCCACCAAGCGCTAAAATCAAATTCAGCCTTGTGTCAATTTTTGTTTTTTTAGCAATAAGCACCTGAGTACTTGCCTGAAACCACCTCTGTTGACTATCTAAAACAGCAATTAAGTCGACTAGGCCTGAATTATATCTCTCTCTGGATAGTTTATATGCTGCCTCTGCCTGACTTGCTGCATCTGAGTAAGACTCTAATAATACTGTGTTTGATTGCTCAGAGAACAAGGTCTGCTCTACCTCAGAAAATGCATTTATTATAGTTTTTAACAGATCCTGCTCAGCAACTTTTTGTGCTTCTTGCATCATATTTTTATTAGCCCAGAGTCTACCACCCTGGAATAACTGTAGGCCTATATTGAGCCCTTGGGACCATACCTGATAGTCTTCATTTAGAATATCCTTAAGATCACTCGATGAGGTACCTGCTGTGCTTGTTAATATAATTCCTGGAAAATATGAGCTAACAGATTCGGCCGTACGGTATGATGCTGCCTGGGCCTTAGCAATCGCTGACTTAATATCTGGCCTCCTATCTAATATTTCCGCAGGCACATTAGGCTTAACTATCGGAATTGCATCTGGTAAATTGCTACTTACTAAATAATTACCATCAGGATACTCACCGAGCATGGCCTCTAGTCTTCTTAATGAAGCAACATAAACCAGCCGCCTATTTTCTAAAAATGCTTTAGATGAAGAGACTGATGACTGGGTGAGCCTTACATCTAAGGAAGACCTTAAACCTTTTTCATATCTCGCAGATACCATTTCTGCAAGTTCAGAAACACTCTCAAGCGTCTCTTCGGCTAATTTAAATTGCTGAAAAGCCTCAACGGTCGAGAAGTATAACTTGGCCAACTGCACTTGCATGGAGAAACTGAGATAGGATAGGTCATATTTAACTGATTCATAATCTTTTTCAGAGGCTTTTGTCTGATTGAATATTCTTCTCCACAAATCTAATTCCCATTGCATTGACAAATTCAAACCATAATTGCTAGAGCTAAAACTTGTAACAACACCACCGCCTGAGTTTTGCTCTCCATTTTGCCCACCACCAAAAAAATCTTCAGATAGCCCAAATGCGGTAAGGTTTTGCTTCCGACTTGAGCCAGTTAAACCCATATTTAAGGAAGGTAGTTTTGTTGAGGAGTTGATCTTATGAACTTGCTTAGCAATCTCAAGCCTTGATGCGATGCTTTTTAAATCAGGACTATTGGACTGAAACTCCAAAAATACTTTATCTAATGTTGAGTCCTTAAACGCCTCCCACCAATTACCGGTAATCTGGGATGAACTTGGAATGGCATAATTCCATTTGTCAGGGATTGAGCTGGTTACAGATAAGCTTTTTGTGGTAATCGTTTCTGCACAAGAAATGAACAGAATAGATATTAATATACAAAATTTTTTCATGATTTTTAGTTGATGATTCAACTATTTTATAAATTTAATTAGCGTTCAGATTTTTATAAATTTTATTTAGTATAATTTTTAATGATTCAATTTCATTATCACTAATTCCATTTCGCAGCTCGTCTCTTGTTTGGGCCATAACCGGCAATGCACTAAGAAATAGGTCTTTCCCCTTGTTACTTAAGACAACTCTTTTCACCCTGTGGTCTAATTGGTCTGTTACTCTAACCACAAGATTTTTCTTTTCTAATGTATCAATTATCTTCGTTACACTGGTCTTATCCTTACCACAATATTCTGAAATATCTTTTTGAGAAATTCCTTCATTTTTCCATACTGGCCCAAGCACAAGCCACTGATCTAATGATATCTCTAGACCATATTTATGAGAGTTTTGTACAAATCTTTTTGTTGATAGTCTGTGAACCTGACCAATTAACATGCCTAGACTAATTTCACTTTTTAGTTTTTCATTTTTTGTCATATGATAAATTTAATATAATATTAGTTGAAGGTTCAACCAAATTTTGTATATGACTATAATTATTTATTTTGTTTTTCTATACCACCCAGGTCTTAATGCTATTTTTTCTTCAATTCGCTTTCGTATAACTTTATAATCCTCTTTGGCTGGTTCCCAATCATGATACAGGCCATTATCTTTAAAAATATTGTCCGGAAATTTTCGATCTGAATCAGGTTTAAACCCTCTCTCTTTCATTTCACATATAATAGAGTCATATCTCTTATGCAAATAAAGACCTTTATTATAAAAAAAATATACATGCCCCTTATTAAGAGTGTAACTCTTAGAAACTTTTCCCTCTCTGTATCCAGTTTTACTTGCCAGCGTTCTTTTTAAAGAACCTGCAACCATAAATATTTCTCGATACTCAGCAATAAGATGTTGATCATATAGCTCTGATGGATCAATAATATTAATTCTGGTCATAATTAATTATTTAATTCATTAAATAATATGATATTACTATAATTGATTTATTTAAAAGGAATTAGAGAATAATATTTAGGTAAAATATTTTATTTATTATTATCTGAGTAGCGAATTAATTCAAAAATATTTTCATCTAGTCCTTCTATATAAAGAAAATCAGATCCATCTCTATGCTTTCCTGGATTCCCATGTTTTTCAATATTGTCACAGGTAATTGCAATATGCGGTGGATGTTGATCTGGTAAAACTAGTGCAATTTTCATATTTTTAAATTCTATCATAGCCCAGGATTCATCCTGGTATTTCACCTTGCACTTAAACTTATTTAAAAACCACTCTACAGATTTATCAATATTCTCTGTTTGGATGGCAACATGATCTATTTTATCCATTATTAATACTTATCATTTTAATCTTATGAAGAATTTTTGTAATAACAAAACCAGGGTCAATCTCAAACCACTTGTATGAAAAATTAATAGAGTTAGGCCTCCAATGGTGATTATTTTGAAATAATTCTCCCATCATTAAAAAATCAAATGGGAGTGTATTCTTTGATTTATCATTTGTTTTTTCATGATTGACATACCCATACCTATGTCCACACCAGTTAACAATTGAACCGTGAAGTGGGCCCATAATAAAATGAATTGGAAGTAGAGCATACTGCCAAACAGAAGTAGTATAATTAATATACACTAGTGTATATATCAAAATAAAAGAGAGTCTTGTAACCCAATGATCTGAGAATTTCTCAAGCCAAGGCCACCTTGGAACATTGGAATCAAATTTTGAATAGTCTTTTTTATTCCTTCTCACCGATTCATAATGCTTCACTGTATTAATATTAAGCATGATAATATTTTTTGAATATTCAGGCGAGTGTGGATCTTTACCTGTATCACTATACTTATGATGTAATCTGTGTAGAATCGCATATGCCCTTGGGTTTAAAAAAGAAGAACCTTGCGCTAAAAATGTCAGAAAAAAGAAAACTCTTTCACATGTTTTAGACATAGTGAACATTTGGTGAGAAGCATACCTATGTAGAAACACTGTCTGGAAAAAAAGTGATATATACCAGTGAGTGATAAAAAAGGCAATAATTATCATAGTCGAAACTACATTCTAACTACTAGGCTTTACAAACCTATAGTGTGAAATGCCCCACTCTCTTCCATAATCATATCCAAATAGAACCTCACATGCCATAAAAAATATTCTCCATCTCTGTAACCATACAAATGCCTGATCTACTCCATAAGAATTTTTAAATACTTCAATTATTTCTTTTTTTCTAGAATCCATTTTATTTAACCAAGCTAGTGATGTCCTCTCATAATGAGTGCCACTAAATCTCCAAGTAGATTCAATTTTTAAATCTTTTTGAAAATAAAGTAATAACTGGTGAGAGGGCATAATACCACCGCTGAAAAAATTTCTACCCATCCAGTCGCCCTTACCTTCTTCGGTGAACGGATATACAAGCGTCTTATGGGAAAAAATATGAATAAATAATTTTCCACCTGGTTTTAACCAACCTGAAATCCTATTAAGAAGTAACTCATAGTTTCTCATATGTTCGAACATCTCAATTGAGACGACTCTATCAAATAAACCATCTACTGAAAAATCATTCATATCCGCAGTAATCACATGTACATTGGATAGACCTCTTTCCTTACACTGTTGTTCTATAAATTTTCTCTGATCCTTCGAATTACTAACTGCTGTGATAGAACTCTTGGGATAAATTTCTGCCATAAAAAGAGTTAAAGAGCCCCAGCCGCATCCAAGTTCAAGTATGCTTTGCCCATCAATTAGCTCTGCTCTTTCAGAGCTTATTTTTAACATTTCATATTCTGAATCATCAAGAGTACTGACTCCATCTGGCCAATAGCCAGAACTATATTTTAAATGCTTTCCTAAAACATTTTCAAAAAAAAAAGGAGGTACCTCGTAGTGTTGCTCATTTGCTTTTTCAGGTACATATGCGATGGAACTTTTTTTCATTTTTTCTATCCAGGCCTGGTGATGTGCCTCGACCTCAGAAATACTTTTAGATTGAGACCATATAATTCTCTCTTTTTGCATTCTTCTTATTCCACTGCGTATTAAGAAATCAGGCATGATTCCATTTTCTGCTAGATCAATTAAATTTTTTATCATATTTCTATAAACTAATAGTCTATTTATATGTCTTTGTTTTGTGGCTTTGACATTACTATTTGAACATCACCTATAAAACGCTCTCTGAAGCCCGCCTCACAATATATAAAATAATATTCCCATATCCTTAAAAACTCATCACTATAACCCATATCCTTAATAAGTTCCAACTCACTAAGATATTTTTCTCTCCAAAGTTTTAAAGTCTCTGGATAGTGTTTTGTAATATCTTCGAAGTGAACCATGGAAAGATCTGTGAAATTTTTTATTATAGATAATACGTGATTAACAGATATGAGATTGGACCCTGGGAAAATATATTTTTTTATAAAATCGACGGAATTTAGATGATTTTTAAATCCTTGCTCATGGTACGTTATGCATTGGATAGCCATCAGCCCATCTGGCTTAAGTAGATTAGAACAAACATGGAAAAATTGTCTGATATAATTATAACCAACAGCTTCAATCATTTCTATAGACACAAGCTTATCAAACTGGCCCTTTAATTCCCTGTAGTCATTTTTTAATAGAGTTATTTTATCTTTTAGACCTTCTTTTTCAATAAGTTTTTCGACATAATCAAACTGTTTATTCGATATAGTTGTTGTTGTTATCATGCAATCATATTTCTTTGCTGCGTGCAGTGCAAAACTCCCCCAGCCAGTACCAATCTCTATTACATGGTCACTTGGTTTAAGATCTAATTTCCGACAAATACGATCCAGCTTTTCTATAGAAGCGTCATACAAAGATAAATTCTCAGGCTCAAAAATAGCACAAGAATAGGTCATACTTTTGTCTAGCCATATCTGAAAAAACTCATTGCTCAAATCATAATGAGCTACAATATTATTCTTACTTCCCGATATCGTATTTTCCCGAGTCCAATGTATCAATCTATTAATTGGACTAATTAATTTTGCCATTCCCCCTTCAAGAGCTTTCTGTATATGCTGATTTTTTATAATGATCTGAAGGAGTTTTAACATATCATCAGCGACCCAATAACCAGCAGCATAGGCCTCTGCAACTCCGAGGTCACCACCGCTTCCAGCTAAAACATAGAACTCACTTGTAAACACATTAACCTCAACCTTCAACAGCTGACTCTCATCTCCAAAAACCACTCTGGTCTCACCTTCTTTTAGTATAATACATCCATAACTAATATTGGAAAATTGAGAATGAAGCAACCGTTTAAATATTCTAGCTAACACTCCTGGTTTTGATTTAACAGCTGTTTCTGATGCGGCTTGCTCTATTGAAAATCCATTACCCATTAATTAAACTAGCTTTTATTATTAATTTTTTATTTTACTTGGATGAGTATAAAAAGTTGCACCTCTAAGCCAGAGAATAAAAGCCTGAAAGTGAATCCAAAAAACTACCTTTATTGTCATAAAAGGATACCGAAAAACTGATTTTATTAAATTTCTCTTAGTCATTTCTGTACGACTCATGCTAAGACTTGCGTCAAATACGTGCTCCCCATCTTTGAAATTCTTCATAAGCACATTAAGCTTATCCTGGGGACTGCTAAATACCCAGTAATACATATGATCCATATCCCAAAAAGGAGAGACGTGTAATTCTTTTTTCATACTTGATTTTATCTCTGATTTATTACTTTCCTGCGAGGAACATAAGACATATGCATGTCTCTCTTTCCAAGGTGTATTTGT
>CAZYDX010000054.1:12004-14234 GCA_964646455.1 uncultured bacterium
GATTTCCTTTTTTGCGCTTCAATTGCGTTTACGGTAAAAAGAGGGTGATGATATGTTATTTTTTTTAATATCCTATTTTTATCTACGGAGTCGCTATCATTTAGAGTTACACAAAAGGTTTTGTCAGCCTCTATAGTTTGTAATATATTCATATTATAGGTCAGTATAACCGGCGAATTAGGGTCACTATCTAATTGATAATTCCAACTAGCCCAAGCCAGCTTTCTTCTAGGCAAAACACTACTATCTGTATGTAATAGGATTCTATTTTTTTGATAAGGTATTGAGCCTAGTATATCTTTTTCCGCATCTGACGGATCATCAAGGATATCTAACGCTTGATCACTATGAGTAGCAAAAATAACAGAGTCAAATTTTAATGCGTTTTCATTTTTAGAAAGTACTATTTCCACTCCATCTTTAACTCTTGATACCTTCTGGACAGGGGTTGAAAGATGTATTTTGTTTTCAAAGCCTACAATAATCTTATTAATATATTCGGAGGAACCATTTTTTATTACCCACCAGTTCGGTCTATTTGTTAATTCTAACATTCCATGGTTATAAAAAAACTTAATAAAAAAACAAGCAGGCATATCCAGAACTTTATTGGCCGGAGTCGACCATATTGCTGCTCCCATTGGAATAATAAAATAATTAATAAACTCACTAGAATGATTTTTATCAATAAGATAATCGCCTAGAGTCATTGATACATCTAGTCCACAACCAAGTGAATCTGCTTTTTTCCCAAATAGATACATCTCATACAACATACGCCAAAAACCAATTCGAAAAATATTTGATCTCTTAGCAAAAAGACTATTCAATGACTCACCAGCATATTCATAATCTTGAGAAGCAGATTTAACGCTAAAGCCCATTGTCGATAACTGTCGCTTAATTTTCAACTTATCTAATAACTTTATGAAATTAGGATATGTCCTTTCATTGTAAACAATGAAACCGGTATCTACAGAATAATTACTTCCATCAATATCAATATTATGAGTATGGGTATGCCCTCCGATGTAATCATTTGCCTCAAAAATTGTCAGATCATGTTTTCTATTTAATAAATAAGCGGATGTCAGTCCAGATATTCCACAACCTATAATTGCAATTTTCATTTTATTCTAAATTTGTATTTAGTGTAGTTTTAATCCCAAACTTGGATAATTCGCTTGATTTTCGTTATATCATAGCCAACTTTTTCTAAGTTGGATATTATCTTATTATATAAATCATCTGGCATTTTATGATCTCGAGCCATAATCCATACATATTTTCTACTTGGAACACCAATGACTGTATAACTGTAATCATTAGCCAAGTCTATAATTAGAAATGGCGATTTAAATGGCCAAAGAAATTGCATCCTCCATTCTGCGTTCGTCTCTTCATCATATATAAAACCGGTTGGGAAATATGATTTTTTTGGCCCAGCGACACTGTCTTTTCTAAATGTGAATGTAGTTTTTACTCTTCCCTTTGAATCTAGCTCATAAGACTCAATCGCATTAACAGCTCCTTTCTCAATAAAAGTAGAAATATTTGCAATCACATACCAATCTCCCATAAACTTATTAAGATCTACATAGCCCACCGTTTCTAGTCTATCCAATTTTTTATTGCTGCCCATAAATCCCTCGCAGCTTGAATTAATTATTATAAATAATAATAGAGTAAAGAAATATTTATTATTAAGACTATTCACTTAAACCAAGATATCTATTAATAAAAAAAATTCCAGGCATTGATATTGCCCACACTATTCCAATAACTAAACCGGAAAGTAATGAAGGAAGGCGGAATTCGATTGCTCCAAGACTTTCTCCAGTAAAATAAGCAGCTGGTCCAAAAACTGCTCCAGCGATAACCATTAATATCCATCTATCTTTAAAGAACAACATAGAATGATTAACCGTAGCAGCAAAACCTGCCCACATAGCGGTTATCCATAGTGGCGCAACGAACACTTCTCTAGAATAGGCACCCGTATATATAAATGACCCAGATAAAAACATCAGGGTGTCTACTAGTGTACCGACTACACCGATTATTAAAATAAAATATATCTCTTTTATATTACTTACAAAAAAATAGTAATGTGCAATTAGCAATAGAGTCATTACTAATGGACCAAAATACGAGAGACCATTCGCAGCGCCTAGCATGCAACTCCACCAAATCAGATAGAAACCTAGTATATTTACTATTTTAATCATTA
>CAZYDX010000055.1:0-2661 GCA_964646455.1 uncultured bacterium
CCGGCGAATAACGGTTTTGCAAACCGGTCCCTTAAACCACTTGGGTACGACGCCAATATATTCACAAATTTACACTCATGAAAAGTATGCAACAATCCACCTTTTCATATATTTATTAAAAATACTAGCTATAATTTATATAATGGATATTGACAGAATTAGTTTATATACCAGACTTCGTGATCATTTTATACCAAGCGCAGTCTTAGATGAAATATTTAACAATGAAGAAGACATCCAAATTCTCGAAAAGGCTTTTAGATCTCTAATGGAAGATGATTTTACCAAGGATGCTGCTGCAGATAGAATTGCTAAACTTGTTTTTAAGGAAACTGGAATAGAACCAGATTATGGTCTAGAAGAGGAATAAAAGTAATTTATTTGATAGTTTTTGTAAGCCGGTGAAACTATTTCATATTCTCTTCCATCATTTATTTTAATTATTAAGCTATCTAACTCTGAGTAATATTTATCTATCAGATCAACAGCGTCAACCGTGCCAAGATTATCTAGCGTTAAATCACAGACTCTGGCCGCTTTATTTCTTAGATAACCCTCCCTTGTATCTTGCCATAGTATTGGATCCGCAACTAATTTGCTTTTTAAAAGCAGCATTTGCCTATAAACAACTGGGTCGATCTTATCTGGACCCTGCCCATATATATTGACTACAAGGAAAATTAAAATGATAGTTTTAACGGTATTCATTTCTCTACAGTGATCAATCCAACAAAATAATAAAAGATAATGGCCGTTACGCACATTCCATATGTGGAGGTCCAGCTTGACATAAACTTTGACTGATCAAAATCTCGATTATATTCATTGATATAAATCTGATCAATAACCGCTTCTCCGCCTTTTTCCTGACATGCTTTTGAGACTTTTAAGTATTTCTGCATATCGGTTATCGTCAGGGCTTTAACACCGTTTTTTCGAGCAAAACTAATTATAGGATCTGCACATGGGTTTGTATCAGATTTACCCTGCTCTTGTGCATAATAAAAACCAAATGAAATAATTAAATAAAAAATTATATTTTTCATTTTATTGCATAGATAACTTTAAATGTAAATATCGGAATGTCATCAATTTTCATATCCGGACCCTTTACCTTTTTACCCTGAAATCTCCACCTGTCCTTTTTGTAGTTATTATTTAAAAAGCCCATCTTAAAATCAAGTCCTATCCAAGGTCTAATATAATACCTATAACCTATCATCCCGGAATAACCAAACCAATCTGACCTCATTCCATTTTCTGAAGCTACCTGGCTCAATGGATCTTCATCGCCAAAACTATTTAGCAGCTCATTCCAGTCATCAGTAATTGTATGTCCCCCACCTTCATCTGAGCTAGAAGGTTTTGTCTCGAGGGTAATCCTCCCTCTGCCCCATATTGGTGTAAGCGTAAAGTTTAATTCTATCTTTGGTTTTAATCTAAAAAATGTTTCCAGCGGAATCATTCGATAGTTAATTGTTCTGTAAAAAACAGGCTTGCTAGTTTCAAAGCCCTCAAGTCGCCCAATGTCAATAGATTTTAGTACGTTATAACCAACTCTGGCATTATGAAAAAATTCATAATATGTGCTAAAATTTAGGAGAACATTTCTAGTGAGAATGTTACCGGTTGGGAAAGCCACAAGTTTATTACTGTCAAAACCTTTCATAGTTGGTTCATAGAAACCCATACCTAAATCAACACTAATTTTTGGCTGACCATATAAAGGAATTAGTAAAACTATGGCTAAAATACTTTTAAACTGTAAAATTTGACACTTCATAAGACTATCGTAATTTACACGCTATGAAACGATTACTAGAAATATTCATAATATTTATTACTGCTCTCTCTGCAGATAGCTTAGACACTGATGTCAATCACGTTATTGTCGATCACAAGGGAAACTCTATTACTGCCATAATCGACTCAATTGATCTAGATAGAGTATACTATAAAAATAAAAAAGATAGTGAACCATCTCAAATAGATATCGACAAAGTTTATTTTATCTATAATGATTATAATAGAATATATCACTACGACTGGAGCTACTATGAAAATCTTAGACGCATTACAAACAGAACAGGTAAGATAATCACCCTTAATAATGATAGTATTTCATTTAAAAATATTGAATTTTCTTCAAATCGAATTTCCCCCGAAATATTAGTCCATGGGACCAATGATACGTCCTTCTATATTAAATCTCTAGATGTATATAAAATTCAGACAGACTATTCAGTAATGCACTATGCAGCGGAAAGAGGTTTCTGGTATAGTTTTTCATCCTTTATATTATCTGCGGCTATTGACACAAAATTAAAATGGGATAAAAGTAGACGCTTTTCTCCTCAGGTATGGGATCAGTATAATGACCTATTACCCGCTATTAACGTTCTTGATAGGAAACCTACTGGAGTTACATATGCCTCTGTTTCCTATATAATACCACTATCAGTACTTGGTTCTATGTTATGGGATGTATATAAGGATAAAAGATCATTTTATTTTCACCCTTTAGAAAAAGATACACCATATCCTCGAACAATGTACGTATTTTCTCCTAAACATATTGTGGAGTCATTTATTCAAAAAACTCTTGTACGTATAGAACGAAGTAAAATTGGAAAATATATTTTCTCTGCCATTAGAAAAAAA
>CAZYDX010000055.1:2761-9304 GCA_964646455.1 uncultured bacterium
AAAGTTGATAATCAGGATGACGAAGCGCCTACGGGGTATATAAAAAACCCAATCACCGGACAAATTGTGAATGGCATTATAGATATTGAGGTGGAGGCGAGTGACAATACATCCATACAATATGTGAGTATTTTTGTAAACAATGAACTAAAAATAACTCGTTTAACAGAACCATATAGTTTTCAGTGGAATACAGAACAAGAGGTTGATGACCTGGTATATTCAATCTACGCTGTTATCGTAGATATTGATAATAACAGGACCACAATATCACCAATTAGTGTTACCGTTAATAATCAACTACCTACTGATGTTACACCTCCTACCGGCGCTCTAACAAGTCCTCCTGCAGGTTCTACTGTTTACGGCACTACACTTATCCAAGTTACCTCTGCAGATGATCAACTGGTGGACTATATTGAATTTTATATAGATGGCAATCTTAATGGCACTATTGACTGTAATGGCCCTAGTTGTACAGGGTCATACGAGTGGGACACAATTTCAGAAAGCGAAGGTGAACATACTATCCAGGTAATTTTGGTTGATGGATGGAATAATACTACCGTTCTGACACCAGTAAATGTTTGGGTTGATAATCTTGATCAAGATGATATTCATCCTAGTGCAGTAATAATTGAACCTGCATCAGGTCAAACGGTAAGCGGCGATGTGGTTATTGAAGCACTAGCTACAGATAACGAGGGAATAGATAAAGTTGAATTTTATATAAATACAGATCTGACTTATATAGATAGTATAGGTCCTGATTATAATTATACATGGAATACTGATTCATTCCCGGATGATGAAGACTATATTATTTCATTAATAGCATATGATTTAGTTGGTAATGATGGACCTAGTACGGCTATAACAGTGCACTTAGATAATTACGACAACATCATTCCAAGTGGAAATATAACCTATCCTTACGCAGGTCAAGCCGTATCAGGAGTCGAAACAATAACTGTATTCGCTGAAGATAATATTGAGGTAAATCTTGTAGATTTTTATATTGATAATATTCTCATCCATTCAGATTTAGAAGCTCCATATGAGTATGACTGGGACACTGCGTTAGAATTTGAAGATATAAATCATATAATTGGCGCCATTGTAAAAGATCAATCAGATAATATTTTTGAAATTCCATCGATAAGTGTATATGTAAATAATATACCAAATGACTCTAATCCTCCATCTATAATTATCACTAGTCCTGCCAATGGACAAACTGTGTCTGGCACATTAAATTTTTCAACCCTTGCTAATGATGATATCGGTATAGCACATGTAGAATTATTTATTAATGGTGAATCATTAGGAACATTAGAATCTGAACCATATACCTACGTCTGGGATACCACAATTGATATAGGTGGTCACGATAATGAAAAAGTATTATCGGCGCTTGCTGAGGATACAGCTGGAAATATTAGCTTCGCACAGCCAATTCTAGTTGAGGTAAATAATTAAATGATTTTTCGTTCAAAATATTGGTTAATCATCCTAGTGTTATTCCTAAGTTGCGAAGGACCTCTTTTTGAGATACCACCTGAACCGGATACAACCGCTCCTCTCGTTGTTATTACAAATCCTGCAGACCAGTCCACACTGTCAGACTCTGTTTTAGTCACAATTTATGCGTCTGATAATGATGAGGTCAAACTAGTGCAATTATATATAAATGATTCACTTGTATTAGATTCAGCGGAAGCTCCGTATGAGTACATATGGGACACAAAAGAATACGCAGAAGATGAATATCATAACCTTCGAGCACGAGCTGTGGACTATGCGAATAATGATAATCAAACTAGTCCTATACAAGTAACGGTTGACAATAAAGATAATATTAAACCAACAGGAAGCCTTCTCTACCCATTTAGTGGTCAAATTTTAAACGGATCAATTAGCATTATCGCAGAGGCAGCTGATAATGATTCTTTAAAATCAGTAGTATATTATATTAATGGGGATTCTGTTGGCGTAAAGAACAGTACTCCTTTTATCTACGAATGGGACACAACACTAGAATATGATGATTACTACTATGTAATTAACGTTCAAATAAATGATGCAAGTGGCAACCATATAACGCTTGGTCCAATAAGTGTATATGTAGATAATGATGAGAATATTGAGGTTGATACGACTCCACCAACGGGTACAATTATATACCCACCCGCTGCTGCAATAGTATCAGGTAATGTTAATATTCAGATAGATGCATTTGATAATGAAAAGGTAGAAGAAGTTGAAATAGTTATCGATGGTAGTTTTAGCATTGTTGATTATACCTCACCATATGGATATACTTGGGATACCAATACCGCATCAGAAGATATGGATCATTTTATAACTGCGACTGTTACTGATAGCAGCGGTAACACGACAAACCTAATGCCAGTTACAGTCTTCGTAGACAATGAGATAAACGTTGTCATTGATAATACGCCTCCATCAGTCGTAATCACTAGCCCTGCTGCCAATCAAACCGTCAGTGGTAACGTTAGTATTACCACAGCTGCTTTTGATAACATAGAAATTGAGAAAGTTGAATTTTATAAAAATACATTCCTTATTGAGACAGATATCACATATCCTTATCAAATATCTTGGAATACACTAATTGAAAATGAAGATAGTGAACATATTTGGTATGCAAAAGCATATGATACCAGTGACCTAACAGGTCAAAGTCAATCTATTGCTGTTTACGTTAACAATGAGGATAATATCCCTCCAACGGGTTTTATTGCACAGCCATATGCTGGCCAGTCTGTTAACGGTAATGTAGAAATATTAATCTCAGCTTTTGATAATATCGGTGTTACCTCTATAGACTTATATATTAATGGGACAAATATTACTACAATGACCGAGTATCCTTATTCATATATTTGGAACACTAGTAATGAAAATGAGGATGAACAATCATTTATTACAGCAAAAATCAATGATCAAAACGGAAATTTTTACAATGTACCACAAATCGCAGTAACGGTTAACAATAACACTCAAGAGAATGATGTTATCCCACCGGTAATATCTATTATATCACCAGTCTCAGGTACCACTGTCAGCGACTCAGTTCAGATCCGAATTTATGCACAGGACAATATTGGAATTGAACAGGTATTAATAACCATTGATGACAGTCTAGAATTTGCTTTAACAGATAGCCCCTATGTTTATTTATGGAATACATATATATACCCCAACAACACTTACCATCTTATCAGTGCAATTGCCATTGACTCAAGCAATAATCAGTCTGTAGCGCAATCCATTTCTGTTACTGTAGATAACTATTATACAGAAACAATTAATGATTTATTTGCGGAACAAGGAATTGGTGCAATCAATCTCTCTTGGGATATTCCTTATGGGGCAGAACAATTTAAGATTTATCGAGATAATGAATTTATCGGTATTACAACTGAGACCACTTTTAGTGATACATCGCTTATCCCTGGTATTGTCTATTGCTACCAAATTGCAGCTATAAACAACCAAAATATCGAAGGGCCGCTCTCAGTCTCTGAATGCAACAAAGCCCTGATACCAGCTCCATTAAACTTTAGTGGCACAGCTAGTCAAGATACTATTTCCCTGAGCTGGTCTCCTAAAAGCGAAGCTGGACAGTATAGAATATATCGAGATGGTGAAATAATTTACACTGGAACAGATTTGGACTATATAGATGATGATCTAGAATACAATACAAGCTATAGCTATACAATATCGTGTCTTGATAATAGTGGTGATGAGGGGCCAGAGTCTGACCCAATTATTATATCAACACACCAAGAGCTTACTGCTCCTGAATTATCTTTGACCTTAGCTTCACTAGAGTTTCAGCTTAATTGGAGCTCTGTCCAAACGGCGACTGCCTATAAAATTTACGTGGATGATGTTTTTGAGATTCAGGTCACCAATCTTACTTATACTTATTCTGGCACAACAAACACTGAACATTGTTTCAAAGTAAAAGCGATTAATACTCATGGAACGGTGGGCCCAGAATCAAATCAAGTATGTGATACTGGCAGCTAATTAAATATTTGATTGCCGTTACAGTATTTAAGCGAATGTTCTATCCCTATAGAATTAAATAATGGTGATGAAAAAGTAATCTCACCATCTGAAGGATCTGAAATATCTAACGAATAATATACAGGAAAATGATTCTTCGACGTGTTGATAGTATCTCCGTTAACGGTAGTGTCTAAGATTGTGTATTGATATGTCATCCACCCATTTGCATCCCAATAAAATGAATCGATACTGCAGGATGAAAAAAGCATTTTAGAGTAAATTGTATCCCCTACAATTATGTTTTCTTTATTCATGTCATCATTTACAACTAATTCATAACCATCTGCTAAAAAATAACCTTTTTGCTCAATTGAACCAGATCCTGTATTGATCGTTTGATTATGATCTATGCATAAATAAGTAGAATCATAATCTGTAACATTCCACCGACCACTACCGCTATATATTCTAACTAATAATGAATCCGATAGCTCGCTCTTGTTTCCAATTTTATCAACTGATTGAATGTAATATTCATAGAACTCTAACCATTCAACGTCTGTATCTACAAAATAATTTTCTTCGGTCTCGCCAATTTCTTCTGGAGACATTCCCTTTTTAGCTTTAAAAACGATATACTTATCCAGATCATCGTCCTCTACTTCATACCAAGAGATATTTACACCAATATTATTTTCATCTATTGTAAACCAACCTCTTAATCCACTAGCTAAAGCAGGTGGTAGTTCATCTACATTACAACCAAACACCGCGATTATAATTAATACAGATACATGTATTGGATACTTTTTATAGATACTATTCTTCATCCCCGGCCCAGCTGACAATTACACTCCCAATCAACAATGTGAAAATCAGAACCATTTTAGCGATAGAAGAAAAATCTAATTTTATAGCAATAAACATGGCTATACAGCCAAGAGTAAACCCAATAAAATATCCAATAGTTGCATTCATTCTTTTTTACCAAAATAATTCAATAAAGAGCGTTTTTTATATAAAAGTAAATTATGAAAATTTAACTTAGGAAAGATAATTTAATTTTATTTAGATATATCAACAATTTTTCGACCATGGTATTCTTCTGCTCCAATAATAGAATGAATCTCCTTTAGATTTTGTTTCGTGATATTTCCAGCGGCAATAATGATCATCCTACCTGCCACTCTGTCTATCATTTTTTTTATAACAGCACTCCCTGATTTTGCATTATCTGCGCCACCAGAAGTAAGAATGGAAGATACTTTAGGAATGTTTTTAAGGGCATCAAGTTCACTGATAATTGAATTAACCTCATCAATAGCTTTATGGAAGGTTATATCTGGCCCATCGGTTATATTTGATAATGCTCTAATTGACTCTGTATCAATAGAATTTTCTTTATTTAAAACACCAAACACAACACCGGAAACATTTAATGAATTGCAGAATAGAATATCATCTTTCATTTGACTTAGCTCTTGATCATTATAGATAAAATCACCTTCTCTTGGTCGAATCATGACTTTTATTGGAATAGTTAATCTAGATTTTACGCTTTTAATCAGGTCTTTTCTTGGTGTTAGTCCATCTAAATCAAGTCTTGAACAAAGTTCTATCCTATCTGCTCCATTTTGTTGGGCTAAAAGAGCCTCATCTAATGTTTGCACACATGATTCTTTAACTATATCAATCAATATATTATTATAAAAAGTTCTTTCTATTGATTATTCATCATTTCATAATTTGGTAGTGACACCAATATTTAATGAATCATCGATAGAAATGGAAAAAATACAAATGTCGCCATCTTCTATCACAAACTCACCTGATACATCTGTTGTATCATAAGCAATTTGAAAAGATGTGGTATCTATATGGAAAGTTATACCCCTACCACTCCAATAATACTGACCAGGATCAACTTTTTTGTACATTTTATTAAACGCAGTTGCGTTAGAATCATAAGAGGCTGTAACCCTAAATCCAAGTATCTCATACCACGTGTACATTATATCATCTTCAAAAGCATCTGTCTCAAAATCAATTATGCCTGATGCAGCAATTCCCATATAAGCAGACAATTATTCGGAATCAGATGATTCTTTATCACCGCAACACCATATAAAAAATAGAATAATTGGAATATATCTTTTCATAGTATAGATTATTTGATTAGGCTATCACGCACAGGGTATTATTTCAAGAGTTTGAAAACTCTTGAGCTTTCTAATAATTAATAAACAACTAACTAAAATCTAGTTAGTTTAATAATTATTTTTTCTTCAGGCTTAAATTGATTGGTAAAGCAACAATTAATCCTGCAAATGCACCTACAAAAGTAGATGTAGTAGCTGAAGAAGAAACAAAGCAGGCAGAAGGATCACATCCAGCAAATGTTGCATATACAAAACCCACTAGGCTACCAATAGCTGTTAATATTAGTGTTATTTTCATAATCAGAGATTATCATAAAATATTGAAATAATAAATAAAATA
>CAZYDX010000055.1:9404-13857 GCA_964646455.1 uncultured bacterium
GGTGTGTATTTAATAGATAAATCATTAATACTTTTGCTATTATTAAACTGTACACCATAGCCAACATTTCTACTCACAAAATTTCGCTTTATACCTATAAAAGGTGCTAAAAGCCATATCAAGAATTTTGGTGCTAAACTTTTTGGTATTGGATATTTATCACCATGCTTTTCACGAAGTATCTTTCCTATATCTAACAAAGTATAACTTCCAGATGATATTATATACCTACCCTCAGCATCTGGGTTGAATGCAGCTTTTATATGTGCATCCCCTACATCTCTAACATCCACCATACCTAACGTTATTCTTGGAACTCCCATTTTTAAATCGCCGTTTCCCATTTGAAGCATAAACTTTTTACTCTCAAAGCTAGCATCTGGGTTTAATGATGGCCCAATCACGAATGAAGGGTTTATTACTATTAAATCCCATCTGTTTTGTAATTCACATATTGCCCATGCTTCTTTTTCTGCTATTGTTTTTGAATAACTATACTCGCTCATTGATTCTGTTGACGTAGTGTTCCACATTGTCTCATCAAAGACTCCCCCTGGGACTAATTCTGAATCAACAGCATCACCATATACAGCAGCAACACTACTAGTTAAGATTACACGTTTAACTGAATCGGTCTCATTTACCGTATTTAGGACATTTCTCGTTCCATTAAAGGCAGGGTCAATAACATCCTTTTTTGGGTCATCAGCATCCATAACAAAAGGTGATGCAGTATGGAAAACAATTTGACAGCTATCCATGGCCTCTTTAAATGAACCGTTTTCAAGTAAATCTGATTCGAAATATATAATTTCGCCATTACTATTTTCTGCGATTTTATCTAAGTGTGCTCTTTTTTCAGTGTTTGAAACATCTCGCACTGATGCATGGACGGTCATTCCAGACTCTAATAAATTTTTTACAATCCAGCCAGCCAAATAGCCAGTAGCTCCTGTAACAAGCACTGGAGGATTATTATCAACTTCATTCATTATAGTTTCCTAATTATTTGTCTTTTGTCTATTCGATTGAATCTATACATGTCTCATCGTTATTTAGCGTAGAATTTACCTTTGTTGATACTTTGTGGTATCTTAAATATGAATTTGAAATTGTATAAGACTCATCAAAAGAAATGTCATTGCTCAAGTAAGAGTCAATACTATTAGCATCAAGTACCAGGGGCATTCTATGATGAATTGCCCTTAGCTTTTCATGTGCATTTCTTGTTATAATTGTAAAAGATAAAATATCTTTCCATTTTGTCCATAATCCTGCCATCGGTAACAATTTTTCATTATTATAAATATAATAAGGTTGTTTATTACTTTCAGCTTGTACCCACTCAAAATATCCACTAGCGATAATTATACACCTATTCGTATTTATTAAATTTTTAAAACTTGGTTTTTCCTTAATAGTTTCAAAACGTGCGTTTATCATATTTGAAGAGAATTGTTTATCTCTCGACCACGAAGGTATAAGACCCCAGTGCATCATCTCTATTTTTCTTTGTACTGTATCCTCAAAAATAACTGGTGAGTATTGGGTTGGACAGATATTGTAGCTTTTGGATATAGATAGCTCATTAGCAGAATCAATATCGATATTAAACTGCTCTACCAGATCTTCAATCTTATTTGTATTAACAAACCGTCCACACATCACATTAGTCAATTAGTTATTTTATCTCAGGGTATAATGTTTTACTGCTTGCTAATAGCTTGTAAATATAAAAACAGAGCTATTCTTCTTCATCAGATATTTGATCAGCCTCTTCCCACAATCCAAATATAACGATAATAAAAATAGATGTAAGTATAAATGCTATGATATTACCACTAATGAGCCAGTCAAAACCCAACCAGAGCAAAGGCGCTAATAAAATAAGCCTACTACCATAATTTTTTAAAAATTCCATCATGAACCAAATCTACAACGGTTTAACCTAATTATGGGATATTGTTAAAAGACTGTCTATAATCCAATATTAGTCTGATGAGAATCCTCTACTGATCATCTCATCGATATATTGATCTAATATATATAGTGGAACAGCACCATTGGATAGAATTGTTTCATGAAAATCACGTATATCAAATTTTCTACCAAGTCTATCCTGAGCCTTATTCTTTAAATCAATAATTTTATTCATTCCAATTTTATAGGCCGTAGCCTGAGAAGGATATACCACATGCCTCTCTACCATTTTAACACAGTCCAACTCATCATTTGGTGTGTTCGTAAGATAATAGTCTATACTCTTTTCTCGTGTCCATCTTTTGGCATGAATTCCGGTATCCACAACAAGCCTACACGATCTCCATAGCTCCATGGCAAGTCTGCCAAAGTCAGAATATGGATCAGAGTAAAAACCTAGCTCCTTCGGCAAATACTCTGAGTATAAACCCCACCCTTCAGTATATGCTGTGTACCCACCATATTTTCTAAACTTTGGAAGTCCTTTCAGTTCTTGAGCTATTGATATTTGCATGTGGTGACCTGGTATTCCCTCATGGTAGGCCAGTGCTTCCATTTGGTATTTTGGCATCATTCTCATCTTATAGGTATTGGCATAGTAGGTACCTGGTCTTGACCCATCAGGAGCTGGCCTCTGGTAGAATGCCTTACCAGCAGACTTCTCCCTAAATCCCTCCACTGACTTCACAATCATATCTGCCTTTGGTTTCGTTATGAATAGCTCATCTAATCTAAGCTTGAATTGCTCAATAATATTTTCCGCTTCAATAATATAATCTTTCTTCCCAGTATTAGACTGAGGATAATAATATATATCATTTTCCTTAAGCTCAGTGAAAAAATCTTGTAGCGTTCCTATAAACCCAACATTATCTTTAATTATATTCATCTCTTGATGTATTCTTTTAACCTCACTAAGGCCTAGTGAATGTATTTGTTCGGCGGTCATATTAGTGGTTGTAGTTCTATTTAAGGCATTATCATAAAATCTGTCTCCATCTTTCCATCTCCACACGCCATCATCTACATTATGATTCTTCATTAGGTTATCTACCAAATCAATTAGCTCTTCGTACGCAGGCTTCACACTGTTGATAATTGCTTTTTTACTAAGTTCGACCAACTCATTTCTCTCTTGCAAAGATATATTCAGTTTCATTACTTTATTATGAAAATCTAAAAAAAGGGCACAGGTGTCTTGACCAGATAGAGGAAAACCAGTAATTACATTTTTCGAATCATTTAATACGTGCTCAAATATAAAATTCGGAGCAATAATACCCACAGATTCCCTTTCTTTTATATTTTTAATTAGCTGCCTAAACAACGACCTAATTCCATTTAATCTAGATACATAGGACAAAGCGTCCTTCTTTGAGCTGATTTTATGCAAATTAATCAAAAAGGCAGGCGTGCCTGATTGCTTGCCATTCATTTGGTTTACTGGGTAATTATAAAGTCTATATTTATAATCACTAATCTGGTCTTCTAATTTCTTTTTGTATAGCTTAAAACTAAGAGACGTTTGATTATCTAGATATTGAACATTAACAGAGTCTTTTATCCACTGAAGAGACTGTTTAGCTATTTTTAGCTCTAACTCTGATGCGTCAATAGAAATATCATCCCACTTATCATAATCTTTCTTTATTCCCAAATACGTCTGATATTGTGGATGTCTATCTACATACTCATCGAACATTCTATCAAAATACATATTTACTCTTTCAGACTCTATGATAATCTTCTGTAAATCTTCGGATGAATACACATCTTCTTTTCTGTCGCAGGCACCAAAAAGAACTATTATCGCTAAATAGTTAAATGGGAAAATTTTGTATATATTTTTTTTTATGATTGAGCACATTAGCTATTCATCCATATTTTGAATTATATTTATCACTTTGTTAGGCCTGCGATAACCATTCCAATAGCACCAATAAGGCTTATTAAATAAAAAATAATAACTAACCATTTTGGCATAGATAAATAATCTAAAAAAGTAGCAATCACAAGTGGATAGATCATGATCAGAAAACCATGTTTCTTAATTAGCTCTAGCATAATTATTATTTAATCGTGACCCCTCTCAGAGGGGTCATTCACGTCCTTTATAAAGATAGATCCCTCGCTGTTTTTCTTATATACTGATCGTTTTTCTTCTAATTTTTCTGATTGACCATATTCTTGATTTACAGTAGCCTTACTTTGAAATATTGGATTGATGTTATTTTTATTTGTCATTACTTTTAATAAAATACTACGATGTTGGCTTAACTGTAATACTGATAACAGGATGTTTAGAAGGCTCAATTAGTGCATTAATAACCTCAAACTGTAGTTCAAACTTCCTTTTTCTATCCATTGTTCTAACATCAATAACAGCACTACTATTGGGTGATATTATTACAAGGTCTGTAATATTATAAAAATCATATTTGCTTTGATTTTTGAGTATATATGGAGCTCCAGA
>CAZYDX010000056.1:0-13757 GCA_964646455.1 uncultured bacterium
CATCTGTTGATCCAAAAATCAAAGGTTATTTTCAAGGAAAACTAACTGATCAGCCAGAATTAGAATCTGAAAAGGTTAGTACATGGGAGTTAGGATATAAAGGACGCCTAGCCAGTAATATTTTTGGTACTTTAGATGTATATACGAGCCACTATAATAGTTTTGTAAGTGGTGCCACATTCATAACTCCTTTGGTAATCAAAAAATCAATATTAACAGATGACTATAATGGAAATGGCATAACAAATATTGATGGTGCTGATGGTACTGTTACCATTAATGACCGAGAAGATTATGATCAAGCGCTTGAAACCTGGAGACAGGGCCTTGAGGGTGTTGCATCTATAGGTGATACATTGCCTGGTATTCCGACACCTGTAGTTATTGGATACTTAAACTATGGTAATGTTGATGTCTGGGGGTTTGATGCTAGTCTGGCTGTATTCTTAAGTAGAAAGTGGAATATGGACATAACATACTCATACATGGGGACAACAGAATTTTCCAACCCACTAACAAAAGCAAAAGAATCTGTAAATGCACCAAAGCATAAAGCTGGACTCAAACTACAATTTAATCCAATAAAATATCCTCTAACCTTATCTCTGAATGGAAGATACGTTGATGGTTTTGACTGGTCATCTGGAATTTACTTTGGTAAAATTAAATCATATGGAATATTTGATCTTCATCTAGGATATGAAATTAATAAATATCTAAAAATGAATTTTACTATTAATAATCTATTGGATCATAAACACATAGAGATAATTGGTGGTCCTTCGCTTGGTAGAGTGATGATGCTTAGGCTAGAAACTAAATTCTAAATATTTCTACACCAATTGTATATAAAAAATAAGCAGGACAAACAAAAATCAAGTAGTGGGGGAACTCATTGATTTCTATTTAATTATCCTGCTCTAAATTCTTCAAAAAAGTTAAGTTCACCACTAGCTTGAGACAAGTAATTTTTAAATTTTTTATAAAAAATAATGATAGAAATAATAGTAGAAATAGATAAAAAACTAATGGTATTTCTGAATAAGACAATATCGAATTCTATATTTGATATTTTAATGCCTATAATAACAAATCAAAACTTTTTAGCTATTATTGGTGTAATTCTAATTATTTTTTTAGGTTTTTTTGGAAAAAAGAAAGGTAGAATAACTTTATTGGTATTATTATTTGCGGCAGGAATGTCAGATGCAATATGTGCTCAAATAATTAAACCATGGGTAGGGCGAATCAGACCGTCTCATGAATTCATAGAATATATCAATTTACTTGTTTCAAAAGGTGGAAAATGGAGTTTCCCTTCAAACCATGCAGCTAACAGTTTTGCATTTGCAACCGTACTCTCTTATTTCTATGATAAAAATAAAATAATTCTTTTTAGCATTGCTTCATTAATAGCATTTTCAAGAGTATATGTTGGAGTACACTATCCTATGGATATCTTTTTTGGAGGCTTAATTGGATATACAATCACATGGATAATCTTATCCATATGGGTCATTATAAAAATGCGTGAATTAAAAAGAGGACGAATGTGGGTATGGTATGCTAGTGCGCACCCTCCCAACAATTAATTTGGCATAGACTCATCAGGTGGTTTTACACCAAAGGGAGAAAAACCATCCTCATTTTTTGGCAGTTTAATTTCTCCATTCTTAGACTCAAATTTATTAACGTTATCCGTAAGAGCCCTTAGAAAGGTTTTGGCATGAGGAGGTGCCATTATTATTCTTGAATGTACCTTCGCCTTCGGAACCCCTGGAAGAATTCTTGTGAAATCTAAAACAAATTCAGCTGGGGAGTGAGTTACGACAACAAAATTAGCATATTCACCACTACTGACATCAGAATCAAGTTCTATATTTATTTGCTTAATATTTTTTTTATCTTTTACCATTGTTATTGTCCTTTAGATTTATCAAAATCTCTTTCATTAAAATCTTCCCACTCATCATTTAGTCCTTCAAATTGTGAGTATTCTTTGATGTTCTCATCAGTCTTATCTTCAGGAAGAAGCTCATTCTCATATATGTTATAATGATCTTTTTTCTTTTCGAATTCACTAGGATCACCCTCTTCTTCTTTTGTCTGATCAAGATCATCAACATCTTCGCTATAGACCTCTGGATCAAAGAAGTCTAAGTTATCTACAATCCCATTGGCCATTAAAAACTCAAGAAAATCTAAAAACTTTCTATTTTTTAAATCAGCTCTACAGTGAAAACATACCAAAGAATCTCTAAGATCCACCTCTTCTAGAGTGTTTTCACAAACGGGACAAATAATACCTTCTAACATTAATTTTTCCTTTTCAAATCGGCGGGTAATATAATTGGGGAAATGTCTTCCATCAACTTTTATGTCAATTATTATTAATATTTTTTTTCTTAAAAAAATTTGTAATCAATTTTTAAACCCTAATAATCGTTCTATTAACTGAAAATTATTTTCTATAAACGTATTCTCCTGCCGTTCTAAAGTTATAGTATATGTCTTGTTTGCAATTAGCGAATTAAATCCAATTTTTAAGGGTATATCTAATTCAAAAGCTAACATAGATGTCGCAGCACAAAAGCTAGTATTAAGATCGACTAATGCATCATAATGTATTGACTTAATTTGATCTAATAAAGCCTCTGATTTAATCGTTCCAAAATAATTAAGATCGTCTTCTTTATAAGTAATAAATTTTACTTTATTACTATTGGGATAATAAGACTTAGATTTTTCATTACATACATAGCCAATAGTATAGCCTGGAACTGGGTTATCAGGTTTTACTAAATAATTTGCTACTTTTGCATCTGCTCTTTTTTCAGGTAAAAAAAACAATATCGACCTTACGCCTTTACCTTCTTTGCTAATTTTTATTTGAGGTGTTTTGGGTCGATCATTGAACAAATTTTTCCAAGAAAGGAATAATTTAAATCGTATTGGTATTTTCATTATAGAATATACTTACAATAAAATAAAACTAAATAAAAACTCTTTTACATAGTTTATATCATATCGGTAAAATAGAGCTACAACAATAGATCAAAATGAAAAAAGAAAAACCCGGAAATTTTCCTTATACAAGGGGACTATATCCCGAAATGTATTCATCCAGACTCTGGACAATGAGACAGTATGCTGGATTTACTTCCGCAAAAGAATCCAATAAAAGATTTAGATATCTCCTTGACAATGGAGTAATGGGACTATCCGTAGCATTTGACCTGCCAACACAAATTGGGTATGACTCGGATCATTCAATGTCTCAAGGTGAAGTAGGGCGTGTTGGTGTCCCAATCTCAATTTTAGATAATCTAGAATTACTTTTTGATGATATACCACTTGACAAAGTATCAACGTCCATGACAATTAATTCAACAGCTGCAATCTTATTATCATTCTATATAGTAACAGCTGAGAATAAGGGCATCTCATTAGATAAACTTAGAGGCACTATCCAGAATGATATTTTAAAAGAATTTGCTGCTAGAGGAACATATATTTATCCACCAAAAGCTTCTATGCGACTTGTTACTGACATTTTAGAGTTCTGCGATCAAAACCTACCTAAATGGAATCCTATTTCAATTTCAGGGTATCATATTAGAGAAGCTGGAAGCACTGTTGAACAAGAACTTGCATTTACCTTTGCAAATGGAATTTCATATATAGAGACCGCTATTAAGAATGGACTAGATCCTAATAAAATAGGACAACAAATATCATTCTTTTTTAATTCTCATAATGGTTTCATTGAGGAAATTGCAAAGTTTCGTGCAGCTAGAAAAATATGGGCAACAATAATGAAAGATAGATTTCGAGTAACTAATGAAAAAGCCATGATGTGCCGATTCCATACTCAAACAGGTGGCTCTACTCTAACTTCAGAACAAGCAGATAACAATGTAATTCGAACGACAATCCAAGCACTATCTGCCGTTTTAGGGGGAACGCAATCGTTGCACACAAATAGTCGAGATGAAGCACTATCTTTACCAACAAATGAATCCGTAAAACTTGCTCTAAGAACTCAACAGATTATTGCGCATGAAACAAATATCATCAATCATCCGGATCCTTTTGGAGGAAGTTATTTAGTTGAAGAATTAACAGAAGATTTAGTAGATAAAACATTTTTAATTATTGATGAGATCGATTCAATGGGAGGGGCGATATCTGCAATTGAAAGTGGGTGGATTGACAATGAGATTTCAAGAAGCGCCTACGAAAATCAAAAAAACATAGATAATAAAAAACAAATTGTCGTAGGAGTAAATAAATACAAAAATGATAAATCCGAAGAAATAAACACGTTTAATATCGATGTAAATTCTGCTGATGAGCAAATAGAATCCCTAAAAGCATACAAAAATAACAGAGATAATAATTCTGTTAACTCAAAATTAAGCGAACTAAAAAATTTGGCCAAATCAGATAATAATATCATGCCAGGACTTATAAAATGTATTCATAGTCAATGCACTTTAGGAGAAATGTCAGATGCTCTTAGAGAAATATTTGGCGATTATGAACAATAGTTTAATGTTAATAACTATTGGAAATTTTTTATCTTATCTATTACATCCAATGGTTATCTCCTCTCTTACATTCTGGGCCATTATTTATCATACAGCATTAACTATAGTTAACCCTAATCTAATATTTTTATTATCTTTCTTTTTTAGCACTATGCTTCCAATAATTACAGTCCTATATCTAAAAAATAAGGGTTTAATATCAGATCTAGACGCTTCAAATAAAGAAGAAAGATTATTACCTATGGCTTTCAGTGCCTTATTTTTTCTAATTGGCTTTATCATTTTAAGGAAAATAAATGCTCCCATGATTATTCAAGGAACTATGTTCTGTAGCCTCATAAATACTATTTTAGTTTGGCTTATTACAAAGCATTGGAAAATATCTATCCATACATTATCCATTTCTTCGAGTATTACTATCTTTTGGTTACTAGGTTATAATTATATTTTCCCAATGCTTATCCTTCTAATGCTAACAGTCACTGCAAGAGTCATAACTAATTCACATACTTATTTACAATCTGTAATAGGTATAGCTGTTGGGATCATTTCAACATATACGCAACTTACCTTATTGTTTATTTAGTTATGATATTTACACAATTAATTCAAACAAATCTCCGGACAAAAGAATTAGGCAAAAATGTAGAATACTATAATCATTTAGAATCGACAAATGCTGAAGCATGGGAATTAATTGAAGAAGAAAACAGACACGGCACTATCGTAATTACAGATAATCAATTTAATGGCAAAGGCCAAAAAAATAATTTATGGTCAATGGTTGCGGGGAAAGGCTTAGCTTTTTCACTTATACTTGACAAACAATATCCCCATATTTATTCTGGTCTCATATCCCTTGCTTCTGGAGTATCGGTAGCTGAATCATTAAAAAAAAGAGGAGTTGATACTTCTTTAAAATGGCCTAATGACATTTTTTGTTCAGGTAAAAAGATTGGCGGTATTTTATGTGAAAGCAAAATAATGAAAAATCAAATTGAAAAAATTGTCATTGGCGTAGGAATCAATGTTAATGAAACTATTGAAGAACACTCTGATGAATTACAAGAAGATTTGTGCACAATGTTTAGCATAACAAATCACGCACATCAAAGAGAATTAATTGTAGCTGAGTTTATAAATAGTTTTGAACGTCTATTAGTTGATATCTCTGATAACTCAAATAGGGTAATAGATAAGTGGCTAAATCACTGTTTTCATTTGAATACCAATATTTCTTTTTATGATAATGATAAAATCAATGAAGGCATGTTTATTGGTTTAAATGAAAATGGTTTTTCTAAAATTGAAATAAATGGAGAAGTTCAAATATTTAACTCCATAAATCTTATCTAATTATTTATATAATTAGTACTAAGTTATAAAATGGATAAAGATAAAGTACTAAACTGTTTAAATGATATTCTAGAACTTGAACTTGCTGGAATTGTGAGATATACTCACTATGCTTTTATGGTACAAGGTCCATACAGACTCAGTGTAGTGAATTGGCTTCGTGAACAGGCAAAAGAATCATTGGTCCATGCTGAGTTGGTTGGCGAACATATAACAAGTTTAGGAGAGCATCCTACTCTTAAAATTGGTGAATTATTAGAAACACATAAACATTCAACAGAAGATATTCTAAATGAATGTTTAGAGCATGAAAGGTCTGCTATTGGCGCATATTATAAGTTATTAGAAAACATTGATGGCAAGTCTATTATGCTAGAAGAGTTTGCTAGAACCATGATAGCGACAGAAGAAATGCATGAGGCCGAGCTAAAAAAGATGCTTAAAGATAATTTCTAAATTATCTTTTACGAGTCGTAAGCTGATATTCCAGTAATTGACTGCCCTAGTATTAATGAATGCATTTCATGCGTTCCTTCGTAAGTATAAACAGTCTCTATATTTGTCATATGTCTCATTGGAGAGTAGTCTTCTATTATACCATTCCCACCTAAGATCTCTCTACATGTTCTTGAAATATCCCTAGCCATAACACAATGATTTCTCTTTGCCAATGATACCTGATCAAATCTCATTTTCCTTTGGTCTTTTAACCGTCCAAGTTGATAAACAGTCAATTGCGCCATTGTGATTTGCGTTAGCATCTCAGCAAACTTAGCTTGAGTCATTTGATATGCCGCGATGGGCTTACTAAACTGTTTACGTTCAAGAGAATAATCTAGAGCTGTCTGATAGCAATCTATTGCCACTCCGACCATTCCCCATGCTATACCATATCTAGCCTGGGTAAGACAAGAAAGTGGACCTTTTAATCCTTCAATATTTGGAAGCCTTGAACTATCTGGCACTTTTACATCTACCATCGATAATTCTGATGTTACGGAAGCTCTTAAACTTAATTTTCCATGGATATTATTTGATGTAAATCCTTTCATCCCCTTTTCCAATAAAAATCCTCTAATAACACCCGACTCATCTTTTGCCCATACTACTGCTACATCTGCTAAACTCCCATTAGTAATCCACATTTTAGAACCATTAATAATCCAATCATCACCATCTTTCTTTGCTGTAGTTCCCATCCCTCCTGGGTTTGATCCGTAGTTTGATTCAGTAAGACCAAAACAACCAATTAATTCTCCTGAGCTCAGCCCTGGCAACCATTTTTTCTTTTGCTCGTCTGATCCATATGCATGTATAGGATACATCACTAAAGAACCTTGCACGCTAGCAAATGATCTAAGACCTGAGTCTCCCCGCTCAAGCTCATGTAATATTAATCCGTAAGCTACGTTACTAACTCCAGCACCACCACTTTCTTCGGGCAAAGAGGACCCCATAAATCCAAGTTCTCCTAGTTTCATAGCGATTTCAATTGGGAATGTCCCTTTTTCATAATGTTCATTGATTACTGGTTTAAATTCATTATTTACAAATTCATTTGCTGTTTTTTGGATTAGTAATTCTTCTTCAGTCAATAAGTCTGATATATTGTAAAAGTCTGGGCCTATAAGTTTCATTATTTTGTCCTTTTTCTAAGAATTTAAATTAATTCATTAAGCTAAATAAAGTAAATATGGATGATATAAATCTATATTACTATTGCCCTCTGCTCATCGATTCCCATAGATAGGACAAAAGGATCCTCTGCCTGATTTTGTAAAAATTCACTTTTTGCATTTAAATCATTCCAATTGTGATCGATTAGGACCTGGGCAACTGGACCACCTAGTGTATTGCCTGGACCAAGAAGAATAATATTATCAGGGCAAAATTCTTTTATAGCAACTTCTATTGAAGAAGAGAAATTATATGACTTAATTATCTGATGATCTAAAGTATAGTTATACAATTCACTTTTATTCGTAGACCAGGGTGACCAAATATTGCCTCTTCCATCAACTAAAGGGATTGATGGTCTGTTAAAGATATTATGATGAAGGCTAGATTTAGCTCTAGACACCACACCACTAAGTAGAGATGTATGAAAAGCAGAATGAAAAGGTATTTGAAAAGGATATTTATCATTAACTGGTAATTTTTCTAATAACCTATCCAAAGAATTTTGAGTTCCACCGATCACAATATAGCCACCTAGATAAATAGAGATATAAGAATTAGTTTTTTCTATTTCCTTTAAAACAAGTTCTTTCTTACCAATATCAATTTGCCATTCATCATTAATAATCGGGTAAATAATTTGACCTCCAAAACCATGTTTTTGTGTTAATGTCCCCATAGTCTGTATCAGATCATACCCTTTATCAAAGGATATTGCTTCTCCTAATGCTAAGGCAATATACCATCCCATAGAATTTCCACAAATGGCGACAACATCATATTTTGTTTTATCTATTAGCATAAAATCTTTAACACTACAAGCAAAGATTAGAGGGGATGCATTCTCCCCTGTCATATGTATTTTAGATCTAAAATTATTTTTATCTAGTTCAGATATTTTTGTGAGGCTTTCTGCTTCTCTTTTTTTGTCAAAATTTATTATATGATTATTTATATCCGGTTTTAAATCACTAAGATAATTAGAGGTCTCTCTTGTATAGGATCCCCTACCTGGACATACTACAACAACTCTTTTTTTAGCCATTTTTATAAAGCTCTATAGAATGTTGGATTATAGTATTGTCATTAGGTAAAGTCGATGTTGCTGCTTCACCAAGTGGAATAAAACTATTTTCTGCTGCATGCAGTTTAATAGATATATTATTTTTTGAATTTTCATATAATAAAGCCATCAATCCCTCGCCATGAGACCCTGAACTTCGACATTCATCGACGATAAGTATCTTATTTGATTTCCCGATTTCCTTTAAAATAGAATCAATATCAATATCAGATAACCAACAAAGATCTATGACTTTAATTTTCTTTTTTATTTGTCTCTCTATCTCAGGCTGTGCTTTTAATGAATGATAAAGCCCATTACCGTAACTTATAATTGTCAGAGCTCTTCCTCTACCATAAGCAACAAACTCTCCTAATTGAAGTTCTTCTTTAATATCCGGGTATTTAAAACACCACTTATTATCTCTCTGTTTATGCAAATCTTTAACCATATATAAAGCTATTGGTTCAATAAAAACAACAATCCTTCCATTTTTATACGATTGCCTTATGGCAGTTCTAAACATTCTAACTGCATCAGCCCCATTTGAAGGGCATGCAAGAATAAGACCAGGTATATCTCTGAATATTGTTAGTGAATTATCATTATGAAAATGGCCTCCAAATCCTTTCTGATAAGCTAAGCCAGCAATCCGAATTACCATCGGATTTGTATATTCTCCTTGACTAAAAAAAGACAAGGTCGCAGCTTCACCACGAAGCTGGTCTTCAGCATTATGAAAATACGCTAGAAACTGTATCTCAGGTATTGGTAAAAAACCATTGTGAGCGAGACCTGAGGCGAATCCTATAATTGACGTTTCATCAAGAGGACTATTAAATACTCTACGAATTGTGAACTGATCATATAAATCAGCTGTAATATGATAGACGCCTCCTTTTTGTGCTACGTCTTCGCCAAAGACTAAAGTGTTGCCATACTGGAGCATTATATCTTTAAGTGCATAATTAATTAATTTTGCCATATGCCCTGGCTGGCCTAATCTTTTATACTCTTTACCAAAAATACTTGCCCTTATTTTTTCATCAAGGATAGAAGGATTATCTGTCTTAACATCTTTTGATATAATTGTATCCATAACCTCTGAAGGCTCAGATATTCTTGGCCTAGTAGTCGCCTTATCAAAAATACTGTGTATCCTATTTCTACTTTTTTCGTATAGTTCTAACACCTCATCTTTGCTTAGACAATTGTTTTCAATTAATATTCTCGCAGAATATAATAGAGGGTCATTTCTTTCTGCCTCTTCTATTTGACCTATACTCAGATAGCTACTTTCTATATCAGACCCTGCATGCCCCATTAACCTTACAGTTTCCATATGAAGGAATACAGGTGAACGTGTTAACCGACAATAGTCCTCTGCCTCTTGAGTTACATTAATCATATCTAGAATATTTAATCCATCACAATTAAAATATTTTAGGTTTTCTTGGTTTGAAAAAGTGTTACTTATCCAATCTTTTGGAGTGGGGACTGATATCCCATAACCATTATCCTCACAAATAAAAACAATTGGAATGCTGCCACCAGTACTCTTTACCCACCTTGCAGTATTGAATCCACTTAGAGCACTAGCATGATTAACACTCGCATCACCAAAGCTGCAGATTACAATACTATTTTTATCTAACTCCCTTTCTTTTATATCTAGGTCACGGGCTCGGTCAATAGAAAATGCAGTACCTACTGCCTTTGGAATATGACTTGCTATTGTACTAGTTTGTGGTGGAATATTTAATTTTTTACTTCCAATTACTTTATGCCTACCACCACTAATTGGATCCTCGGATGAAGCCATAAATGATAAAGCCATGTCATATAATGGAGTGCTACCATCTAATTGCTTTGATCTTTCAATAAAAAAGGCACCACTCCTATAATGCAAAAATGCGATGTCTGAAAAAGGAAAAATATTGCCAAAGACAGCATTTGATTCATGTCCTGAACTACCAATCGTATAGAAACACTGACCTTTTTCTTTAAGCTCTCTCGCTTTGAGATCCATATGCCTGCTATAGATCTGACTTTCAAAAATAGATATCAATTCATTAGTACCTAGGCTTATATCCGATAAGGATAACTCGTTATTAGATTGAGGAAGATTGTCGCTATTTAATAGTTTCGAGAAATTCTGATCTATTATCTCAGCACGGTTAAATAAATTCATATTTTATATATTTTAATTAGATAGAGCCTATTTATAGAATTTTATATTATTATTTCTTCTTTATTCGCTTTGCTGGTATACCAGCCCAGACCTCACCCTCAGGAATAGTAGTATATTTAGGTACAATAGCCCTAGAAGCAATCACAGCACCATCACCGATTTTGCATCCAGGATTAATCTGAGCACCAAGACCAATGAGACAATTATCTCCAATAGTTACAGGAGAAAGAACTAAATCATTTTTTTCTGCTAAATGTGGTGTTATAATGACCTTTGAACCTATAATAGAGTTATCACCTATTGTTACCATATAAGGATCATTTATTCTATCGCTACTAACAAAAGAGCTTTTTCCAATCTTGCATCCCATTGCTCTATAGTAAAAATCAGTTACCCAAGATGGAACCATATGATGCACAGAAGGCTTAGCTAAACGGTCTAATACATTTAAAAACCCCCATCGTATTGAAGTAAATGAAAGAAACGGTACCCGGACACTGTCAATAGATGGCTTAAATATAAATCCTAGTATAGAAGTGATAAATATTGTGGTTAGCATCCACAAGACATAGGCGATTCCCATACTTATACCAATGTAAAAAGCACGATAAAAAAGAAGTTCACCATTTGTTAATTCAATAGCACTTAATACTAAATATAAACCAGGGACACAAGCCAATCCCCAATGTATCCCAGTATATAATATCACAATAGTAGTTAAAACATTTTGAGTAATCTTCCACAACATTTAAAAACTATTTATTATCTTGTTATATAAAAATTAATCTTCTGCATCCCAGTATACTTCTTGCCAGAGATTTGTTGTTTCCGGAAAAACTTCTAGCATTATTTTTTTTAATGCTTTAGCATATTTTTGTATCTCAATTTGAGCAGTGGCTTCATCTCTCAACTCAATAAAGTTCATTATCGACTGAAAAGATGCTGTCCACCAAACTTGGGTATATACCGTGAGAGGCAGAATACTACGTGCCTGCTCCTTCGCCATCCCTATACTAATCATTTTATCATATGCACTTATAGAATTCTTTTGAGATTCTTTCCAAATTTTTTCGGCTTCATTTTGATTTTCTACAAGTCCATCACTAGCTTGTTTATTATCATCAGATTGTGCTCGAAAATTTTGAGGCATATAAAAATCTGTATACTCAACATAGCGTCCACTGATTTCATTCCATGCATGATCTTTTGTTGGATAATCAGATGTTGTTTCTATCCCAACAACGTGTTTATACCACTGCCTCATCACAAACTCTGGGGCCTTAATTATCATCATTACATGTTGGTGTCTGAAAGGTGAAAAATGTTTATGTTTAATAAGAAATTTTGATAGCCTCCTATCTTTATCTGTAAAATTATCTGAACGACCACCAAAAGATACCCTAGCAGCATTCACTGGGGTGAGATCATCTCCAAGTACATCAACTACTTCAATGTATCCTTTATCTAAAACTTTTTCAACATTTCCTAATTTCTTTTCATTCATAAATCACCTTCCATTAAATATTTTAAATGTCTTTTCCACAGATAAATTATACCCCGCAATAAGACCTGGTTCAATTAAAGTTTTTTGATTATTAAATGATAATTTTTTACCATTGATATTAATTACTTTACCACCGGCCTCATTTATTAAACATGTTCCAGCACATATATCCCATTCATTTTTCGGCCTAAGTGTTGCAAATATATCTGCCTTCCCAATAGCAGTTAAACCCATTTTATAGGCAACGCTTCCTATTGGTCGAAGCTCTTTAAAATTTTCTTTATAGGGTTCCCAAAGGCCTCTGCGAGTCTCGGATCTGCTATTTAATATCACCATTTCTTTTGTAGAATTTTTTATACTGCACTTATATCTAATATCATTTAAATAGGTTCCCTGTCCTTTAGCCGCATGAAATGTTTCTTTTGTGACCGGATTATGTAATACTCCTATAACAGGTATCCCCTTTTCAACTAACGCTATACTGACAACAAACTGTGGAACTCCTTCAATAAATTCTTTTGTACCATCTAATGGGTCAACGATCCAAACCTTGTCTTTTTCTAATCTTTTTTTTGAATCTACTGTCTCTTCAGAGAGCCAACCATATTCAGGCCTAGCACTTGTTAAGGTTGATTTCAAAAATGTATCTGCTTCGTTATCAGCCGTAGTTACAGGATTATGATAACCTTTTTCCTTTATCTCATAATCTGCACAATAATATTGCATTATAATTTCACCTGCTTTTATCGAAGCGCCTACTGCTAGTTTAAGATCATTATCCATGTTCATATACAAATGTTTGAATAAACCTTCATTTACTACAATAAAGAATTCATTTTTTGTGCTTTTTCTTTTATAATACCATCATTTTCTTCTACCATAAATACCTTAGCACCTTTAATAAAAGAAAGGTTCTTATAAGAATTATCATTCTTAAAATGGATTGCTGCACCATCTTCAATAGCATACACAGATGATAATTTCTTATCTTTAATAAATTTATACACGCTAGGCTTTCTATCTTGTTCTGAGTTGTAATGCGGACAGCAACTACCACTTAGCACACCCATGCAATCAATTACGTTTAAATTGCTCGCCCAAGAATCTGTAACTCCAGTGTCAAACCAGCAGATTGCTCCAGCGCTTACTCCTGAAAGAACAGCTCCTCGATTATATGCTTTCATTAATAATTTGTCTAGCTTCCATTCTTTCCAAACAGCGAGCATACTTTTTGTGTTTCCGCCACCAACATAGATGACATCTGCTTTGTTAATTATACCTTCAAGCCTAGGTGTCCTCTGAAAAAAATTGATATGAGTAGGATTACAGTGTAGTTCACTGAAACATGAATAAAAATTTACAATATATGCTTTATCCTCAGCGCTAGCTGTTGGTATAAAAAGAATATTCGGAATA
>CAZYDX010000057.1:0-13496 GCA_964646455.1 uncultured bacterium
AAATATTTATTTACATCAGAATCAGTAACAGAAGGTCATCCAGATAAAGTATGTGATGCAATTTCTGATGCTATTCTAGATAATTTACTTTCTCAGGATAGTGAGTCACACGTAGCCTGTGAGACGCTTGCTACTAATGGATTGGTTGTTGTTTCAGGAGAGGTTAGGTCTTCTGGGTCTCTTGATATTCAGAATATTGTTAGAAAAACCTTATCAGATATAGGATACACTGATGAGGCAAGAGGTATGGATAATAATAGTGTTGAAGTTAGAGAAATTATCCATGAACAGAGCCCTGAGATTGCACAGGGTGTTGATTCTGAAGATGTTTCCGATCAGGGTGCTGGTGACCAGGGTTTGATGTTTGGGTTTGCTTGTCGAGAAACCAAAGAGTTAATGCCTCTTCCAATACAAATAGCACAACGTTTAACAGAGAGATTAGCAAAAGTCAGAAAAGATGGCGCACTACCATGGCTTAGACCAGATGGAAAGTCTCAGGTCACTGTTGAGTATGATGGGTATACTCCTATTAAGGTTTCAAAAGTAGTTATTGCTACTCAGCATGATGATATGCTAAAAAAATATGGTTCTGAACAAGAAGAATTAAACTTTGTTAAACGTGAGGTAATTAATCATATCATTATTCCAGTTTTAGATAATTATGAGATACCATATGATAATGAGTTTATTGTCAATGGAACTGGAAGGTTTGTTTATGGTGGGCCTGCTGCAGATACAGGTCTTACAGGAAGAAAGATAATCGTAGATACATATGGTGGTTATGCTCCACATGGTGGCGGTGCTTTTTCTGGTAAAGACCCATCAAAGGTAGATCGTTCCGCAGCATATATGTCTAGATATATAGCAAAAAATATTGTAGCAGCAGAATTGGCTGAGAGGTGTGAGGTTCAGCTGTCATATGGTATTGGAGTTGCCGAGCCAACTTCATTCTATGTAAAAACATTTGGCACAGGAAAAATTAGTGATGAAAGATTAACATCTGTTTGTTCAGAATTATTTCCACTTCGTCCAGGAGAAATCGTAAAACATTTAGATCTAAAGAAGCCAAGATATTATGTTACATCTGCTTATGGACATTTTGGGCGAAATGGTGACAGTTTCACTTGGGAGGAAACAGATCTCTCAGATAAATTAAAATCAGTAGTAAATCATTAAAGGAGAATAACATGTCTGAAGTAGCGGTAAAAGATATTGTAGAGGCTTTACCTTATAAGGTAAAAGATATAAGTCTGGCCAAAGATGGACGAAATTCTATTAAAATTTCTGAAAAAGAGATGCCTGGACTGATGTCAACAAGAAAAAAATATGGCCCTGATAAACCACTGAAGGATAAAAAAATAACTGGGTCACTTCATATGACAATAGAAACAGCAGTGCTAATAGAAACATTGGTTGACCTTGGTGCTGATGTGAGATGGGCTAGTTGTAATATTTTTTCTACTCAAGATCATGCAGCAGCAGCTATAGCTGATTCTGGGGTTCCAGTTTTTGCATGGAAAGGTGAATCATTAGAAGAATACTGGTGGTGTACGATGCAGGCACTTACTTTTCCTGATGGTTCTGGTCCTGATCTAATCGTAGATGATGGAGGAGATGCGACCTTATTAATACATAAAGGTTATGAGCTTGAAGAGTTTTATAAAAAAAATAATTATGTTCCAGAAATCAAAACTACTATTGAAGAGGAACAGGTAATAGAAAAATTGTTGAGAGATGTTCTTGGTAAAAGTCCAATGCACTGGCATGGTGTTACTGAAAATATAATTGGTGTTTCAGAGGAAACAACAACAGGTGTTCACAGATTAGTACAGATGGAAAAAGATGGGCACCTTCTCTTTCCAGCGTACAATGTCAATGATTCAGTTACTAAATCAAAGTTTGACAATGTATATGGTTGCAGAGAGTCTCTTGCAGATGGCCTTAAGCGTTCTCTTGATATTATGGTTGCTGGTAAAACAGTTTTAGTATGTGGCTATGGTGATGTAGGTAAAGGTTGCGCTCAATCGCTTAGAGGTTATGGTGCCCGTGTACTTATAACAGAGATTGATCCAATATGTGCTCTTCAGGCTTCCATGGAAGGATATGAAGTGACTACAATAGAGGATGTTATTGATAAGGTTCATATTTTTGTTACAACTACCGGTAATAAAGATATTATCACCAAGGATCATATGTACAAAATGAAAGATCAGGCAGTGGTCTGTAATATTGGGCATTTTGATAATGAGATACAGGTAAATGCGGTCAATGATGACGAGGCAGTTACAAAAGAAAATATTAAACCTCAGTTAGACAGATATTCTTTCCCAGATGGTCACCAGATTTTTATGCTTGCTGAGGGTAGGCTAATGAACCTTGGTTGTGCGACAGGTCATCCGAGTTTTGTTATGTCAAATTCATTTACGAACCAGGTAATGGCTCAGATAGCTTTGGCAAAAGATACTCCAGAGGTTGGTGTGTATATGCTTCCTAAGGAATTAGATGAAGAAGTGGCGAGGTTACATTTAGACCATTTAGGTGCAAAATTAACTGAGCTAACAGATGAGCAAGCAGAGTATATTGGCGTTCCAAAAGAGGGTCCGTTTAAGCCGGAACACTATAAATATTAATATAAGTTTAATAAAAACAGTAAGAAACCCCACATTTTATGTGGGGTTTTTTCGTTTTGCATGTGAGGGTAGAAATCCACAAATTCTAGTGCGGTAGTCCAATTAATAACTTGATATAGTTTTGAAGGTAAATCTGAGGAAATACTCCACGCGTTGGAGATTAGGTATTTTACAAGCTCTTGGAGTCATGCTCCTGTTTACAGCGCCAGCGTGCGACTTTGACATTCCTGAAAAGTTTGAGATGCCAACTTGGTTTCTTGATATTAAGATACCCCTAGTTCAGAAGCGATATGAAATGGGTGATCTTTCTAATCCGGATTATAATATATATCCTACTCCTGATTCTATGGGATTTCAAATTGTATATGAAGCGGAATTCCCATTTACATCATTAGATCCGGAAAATTTAAAAATTGATTTTCCAGGAGGATATATGGAAACTGTAATTCCTGTATCGGAAATACCTGGGATACCTTTAAATTCAGTTCCAAGTATTGACCCTATTGTTATTAAGCCAGTTGAAACAGGCACCTATATTACTGAAGGTGAAAGGATAAATTTAGTCGACCATACTGGTGAACTCCAGTATATTGATACGACACTTACCATAAATCCTTATACTGGTGACACTCTGTGTTTTCCATATCCATCAGGAGTAACATACTGTGGAACACCATTCACTTTTCCTATTTCAGAAAAAAAGGTAATTAGTGCTGAGTTTTATAATGATTTTATTGCTGGTAATGTCAATATTGTTTTAGAAGAGTTTTTTAATGCCGCAAACAGTATAGAAATTCCTCAGTTGCCTTTAAGTGAAATTGCCAATAATGTAGATCTTATTAGTAGTGTCGATACATTAAATATAGCTGATGGAGATGAAAGCAAATATTCAACTTGGATTAAAAATAAAGGGATACCTACAGATATTACAGGAGTATACTCACGATTAGTTACTGGCACAGAAGCGTATGATGATACTCTAGCAAATCATACGTCATTAGGTATTGCCAATGGTGAAGAACTAAATGAGATTAAAGATCTATATGGAGAAGGTCTAGCGCAGCTTCTTCAAATATCTAATATGATCCAGGTTGGTTATGCTACCCCTGGTACATTCATAACATTATATCCAGTTGGGAATGCTGAGGGACAGACTCCTAGTGATTCGATGTATCTTGATTTTGAAATAGGGTTTGGTATAGCAGGTATAGAAGGTATTGATATTTCAATTGACTCTGTTGGACTTGAAATTCCTAAGCCAGAGATCCCATTTGGTACAACGGAAAATGATGACGGAACAACAACTAGCCTTGAGCTTTATCGAACCGTACTTGAATCAGAGGGTGTACCCTATAATACAAACAGGTTACAAGTTCTTAACCTAACCAATACTATGCCTTTCAAACTTAATTTTTTAATGGACTATAAAAATTTCTTTGCACCGGTAGGTAATGAACCAGTGAAGATTGATCAAGAGTTAGTTCCTGGAGAAACTTATGACTATAACATTAGTCTAAAAGGTGATACTATGAGAGCATCACATCCAGATTCTGCTATTGATAAGCTTAATCTTGATCTTGCAGTGAGTATCCCAACACAAAAAGTCACATTACCTCTAGATGGTTCAAGTCTTGGAGGCCTTGGTCTTACTATTCGATTTGGCTCTCTAGCATTTAAAGAACTTGAGGCAAATATTGTCCAGGGTTTTCCATCTGTCCCGCAAGACCAAGAAATGCCTCAGGGTTTTAAGGGTGCTACAATTGCAGATGTACGACTGGCTTTAATAATGAAAAGTCAGATAAAACTTCCAGTAAGGATGAACATGGATTTTACCGGTGTAGATGTTTTTGGAGACACCACTAGAATGAATTTTGCTATTGATACAATTGGTTATCCTCCAACTAATTTAGACACTTCTATGACGGTGATAGAGTTAAACCGCTTTGGAACTCATATCCAAATCTATGATAGGACGACGGATAGCATTGCCTCATATGATACAATTATGGCACCAGCTGAAGGACAAGGTACGATTATTGATTTAATGGCCTCTAACCCTACCAAATTAACAATAGATGCTGCAGCCAGAATTGATGGAAGAGGTACAATCGTTGCAGGTGCTGGTTTAGGAGGGGGATTTAGAATGGTCGCACCATTTTCCCTCATTCTAGATGAAATGATTTTTCTATCTGAGCCAACTGTTATTGAAGAAATAGAATACGAAACCAGAAATAAAATTAGAAATTCGCTTATTAGCGCTGAAATGGTTTTCGATGTAACTAATGCGATGCCAATTGGAGCAGAGCTAGCAATGTTGCTTTCAAATAGTGAGTACTTTCCAACTAGTGGTACACCTGAGATGTTATTAGCATTCAGAGATACTATGGCTATAAAACAAGGATGGTCTCCTACAGATAATGTTTATATTCTAAATCGTTGTTCAGATTTATCCCCTAAGACAAGTAATATTTATATCTATGATGTAATGACGGATTTTAGTGAATGTATTGATGGTATACCCTATATAATTAGGTCAGATGGTAGTGGGGTAGACACCGTTATAAGCTATGTTGATACTCTGTTTAAGTTTATTTTACCTGATCCAAATAGGCTTTATACTGCAGAGGATACACTTGGTTTTCCAGAGGGTATGGTAGCAGAACCAGGAAATGCTACTTATGCAACAGGCTTAGATACAAATAGGGTGAGGCTAATCACTGATTATGGTGATCACTTTGTAATGCCTAGATTTCAGATAAATAGTACGGATTCACAGATGATATACTTATCTGTAAACGATCACTTGGAGGTTGGATCATTTATCACGTTTAGAGTTAGCAGTAGTGGTATTTTTGCTTCGGCGAACTCTGAACTTGTTATCGTAAAACCAAATGGTGGGCAGACATTATATACTGATCAGTCCTATGATATTCAATGGCGTACCTATGGTAAAGGAATATCTGAGGTTAATATATATTATTCTACATCATCAGATACAAATTTAAGCGCGGCAATAGATGGATATTGGTCTGGTGCTAGCGGTGGTATTATTGCAGAAAATGTCTCCAATGTTGCAGGATTAAATACATATGAGTGGGATCTTTCAGGTTTTACTGAACAAGATTCTTTAAGAATTCGCATTGTTAGTAAAGAGAATGTTGTACTTGATCCGAAAACAGAAGAATATGTTAAAGCTAGAGATATGAATGGTTGGTACCTAAAGGTTAGAAATCCCGGTCGCACGACCTCAATTTCATCAGTAGATCAAGATTTTATAGGTCCTCGTAGATCTAGATTGAATTGGAATCAATAATGAAGAGATTATTTTTAGTTTCTATATTATTAATTGCGGTACAACTCCAGGGTCAAACAAAAAGAGATCCTAGAGTCGTCGGTCTATCCGGTGCTTATACTACAATAGCTGAAGGTATTTTCTGTGTTGGATATAATCCGGCATTGATTACTAGAGCACATGATAAACCATTCATGTTGCAACTCTATCAATCAGACAGAGGTTTTTTAGGAAACTTTTTTTCTATTGAGAATGTAGCTCAGTTTAGTGGTGACACTCTAAATAATAAAGAAAAGGACGAATTATTTGAGAATTTTGAGGATGGTGGTGGGGTATCCTTTTTTCAGGACAGACATTTACCTATTCCCTTATTGAATTATTCAAAAGGGAATATGGCGCTAACAAGTAATTTGGTTATCTTGAATAATTTTAAGATTCCTATTGGATTGCTAGAGCTTATTTTTTATGGAAATGGTGGAAAACCAGATCTTGATATGACTCTTAACCTAGAGGTCCTAGGTATTAATGAATTTGGTTTTACTTTTGGAGTTCCATTTAAAGCAGTATCGTTTGGTGTTACTCTGAAATATTTGCAGGGATTGTTTTATATGGGTATTGACCCAGACTCTAGTCAGGCAAATATTATCACCTCTGATATTGGTTTGTATGGTGGAGGAAAGTATTTAATCCGACAAGGAATTGGCGGGAAAGGTTTTGGACTAGACTTAGGGATGGTTACTAAAGAGGTCAATGGGTGGTTATTTGGAGCCTCTATGATTAATGTATTTGGTACCATCGAATGGAATAGACCATCAGGAATGAAAGATTTTCTGTCAAATAACCCTGCTATTTTTAGCGGGTTTTATCCTTTTAAATGGGGCGGAAGAACAGTCGCAGATAATGAGGCTATTTTATATACCTATAATATTGATACGTTAAGAGCAGATAATCTTAATCAGGATTCTCTATTTACAAATAATACATCGTTTATCAAAGACACACTGGAAAATGGTAATCCTAAAATGTTTGAGACCCGATATCCAGCACTATTTCGATTTGGGCTATCGAAAAGAATGCCAACATATGTTATTGCCTCTGATCTAGTTGCAGGGTTTCAAGATAAATATTATGCAAGAGCCAAGTGGAGATGGTCAGTTGGTTTAGAGTGGACAAAAATGGAATCTTTGCCACTTCGTATTGGGTATTCATGGGCAGGTGCAGACCTTAAAGAGTTGTCAATGGGAATTGGTTACAGAAAAGGTCCTATAATATGGGATTTTGGTTTTGCATTTAGAAATGGTACTTGGTTGCATACGATGAAAGGGTTTAATCTATCTACAGGATTTACACTCACCTCATTCGGAGGTTGGAAATCAGATACTGAAAAAGAAAGTTCAGATAAAGGTTTACGAGGATTATTTAATAGATTGAAGAAAAATCGCTCAAAAAAGAAAGAAGACTCACCAGAGACTACTTCCTCGCCCGAACCAGTAGAATAACACCTCCAATAAAAAATACTATATTACCCAGCCAGGCAGAAAAGATAGGTGTTAGCTGCCCTTTAAAGCCCATTGACTGACCAAATTTGATAAAAGCGTAGTAGCCAAATATCACAAAAACGCTCATACCTATTCCAAAAGAAAGACTATTTTTTTCTTTAAAGACAACAAGAGGTATTCCACATAATACTACAATGAAATTTGTTAAAGCAAAAGATACCTTAAGATATCTAGTAACCTCCCATCTAACAGTTTTTACGCCATTATTTTTTAAATCAGATATGCGCGATGTAAGTTCATAATAGTCAAGCTCATCAGGAGAACGGGCTTGTTTATTTATATCTTCTGGTGTGAAACTCAAATCAATAAGGGTGTCTTTTTCTGAAAAATAAACACTGGTCTCGATACCATTTTCAAAGTTACGAATAGAATAGTTTGAAATTTCCCAAGAGTTGGATTCGCTTATATATGATATTTTTTTTGCATCAATTCTTTGTTTTATAATATCTGTGCCAAGATCAACCCATGTCAAAACATTACCAGACATTGTTTTAATATTATATTTTTCTATTCCAATATGAATTGTTATATCTTTTTGAAGAAATATATTTTTCAATGTGTTTTTTAATTTATGTCTAGATCTTTTTTTATTATAATCTCGATCAATTGTATACCTTTTTTCATTTCCCCAAGATACTAATTGATTATCCAAGACAAATGATAATATGCTTATTATGATACCCGTTAACAATAATGGCGCAGATAATCTGTATAAGCTAATTCCTGATGATTTCATAGCAGTCCACTCATTGCGCTTAACTAACATACCTACACCAAATACAGTTGATATCAGCATTGACATTGGAAGAGCTATACTAATGAACCATGGAATAGTATAGATATAATAATTTATAATTATTGTACTAGGTACACCGTTATCAATAAAGCGATCTAAATTTTCAATCAGGTCAACAACAAGGAATACAGCAACAAACCCAAGTATAGAAAGACCGAGAATCGTAAAAAATTGGTAAAGTAAATATCTATCTAGTTTATATAACATAAAATTGCTTGTAATAACAATCTAATTTGATGATAATGAGGCAATAAAAAAATAGGTTCAAAAATGTATTTATATGATACAATTAATGGCTTTATGGCTTCATTAGCAAATTTTTTATGGGGTACTCCATTAGTAATACTTTTATTAGGTGGAGGATTTTATTTTTCTATAATCTCTCGATTAGTTCCTTTTACTTATCTTATTCATGCGGTTGATATCCTTCTTGGGAAATATGATTCAGTAGATGATCCAGGACAGATAACACATTTTCAGGCACTGTCTAGTGCTTTGTCAAGCACTGTAGGCATGGGCAATATTGCCGGTGTAGCAGTAGCTATTCATACAGGAGGGCCAGGCTCAATTTTTTGGATGTGGTGTACCGCAATATTAGGAATGAGCACAAAGTTTTTTACGTGTACTTTAGCATTAATGTACCGAGGTGAAGATGACAATGGCGAGGTTCAGGGTGGTGTGATGTATTATATAGAAGAGGGCTTAGGGGAAAAATTTAAACCTTTGGCAGTTATGTTTGGTTTATCTGGTCTAATTGGTTGCACCATATTTTTTCAAGCGAATCAGTTATCGCAGATAATAAGAGAATATTTTTATAATTCAATTGGCATATTCCAGGAAGAGATTTTTGTAGGTGATTTAGTTACTGGGTTTATAGTCGCGACTGTAGTAGCCGTCGTTATTTTTGGAGGTATTAAAAGAATTGCCATGGTCGCATCAAAAATGGTTCCTATAATGGTAGGTGTATATTTGATTGCTGCAATTTTTATAATCGGGGAAAATATATATATCGTTCCCACTATCTTTTCATTAATTATCCAAGATGCATTTACCGGAAATGCCATTGCCGGTGGTGCAATAGGTACTATGATCAGTATTGGTGTTAGGCGTGGGTTATTTTCAAACGAGGCCGGCTCTGGGACAGAGACAATGGCACATGGTGCTGCAAAAACAAAAGAACCTGTCAGAGAGGGTCTGGTGGCCATGTTGGGGCCTTTTATTGATACTATTGTTGTGTGTTCAATTACAGCAATTGTTATTTTATTGAGCGGTGTATATACGCAAGAATTAAACGGTGTTTCAATGACTGTCTCTGCATTTGAGAATGAATTAGGAGTTCTAGGAAAAATATTAATAATGATTGCGGTCATAACGTTTTCACTATCAACTATGTTTGGATATTCCTACTATGGGAGAAAGTGTACTTCTTATTTATTTGGAACGAAATGGAAGCCAGCTTATAACTGGTTTTATGTCGCTATGATTGTTTTGGCCTCAACAATATCAATAGATATTGCAATTAATTTTATGGATAGTGCTTTTGCGTTGATGGTTATACCAACGATGATATCAACAATCTTGCTGGCACCAAAAGTATTAGAAGAGAGTAAAAGATATTTTAATAAGATTTAATTAATTTTTTTCTCCATAAAAAAGGAGCCAGTCTTCCTGTTCATCGAATATATTAAGACTGATTTCTGGAGCGAAGCTATTTATCAATTCAATAGCCTGGTCTTTTAAGACTCCTGTTAGCAAAAGCTTTGACTTGGGCTTTAAACTAGAAAGAAAAATCTCTTTTAGACTAATGATTGTTTTCAAAAGAATATTTGCGATGACAATATCAAATTTCATTTTAATTTTGTAATTACCTGAATGTAGAAGATCAATATCTGCTGAGTTTAGTGATTTATTTCGCTCAGCATTTCTTAGTGCTTGGTAGTCATTGTCAATTCCCAGTACAGTTTTAGCTCCTAATTTATGAGCAGCAATAGAGAGGATTCCTGAACCACATCCATAATCTAGAATATCATGACCTTTAGCTAAATGTTTTTCCATCCATTTTAAACAGAGTTGTGTTGTGGGGTGTGTTCCGGTTCCAAAGCCAGAACCGGGCTCGATCAATATTGTTTCACCAGAAAAACCTTTATCAACTATCCATGGTGGTATAATTCTAAAACTATCTGAAATAAGAACCTCCCTAAATTGGTTTTTTGAATGTTGGATCCAGTCTCGATCCTCAAATATCTCTTCAGATATAATTTCAATTGAATTTTCATTTATGAGTATACATATATCATTTACCAAATCTTTTGACTCAGTTACTGCAGAAACCAATAACTGTATTAGATGTGTTTCTCCATTCAGATTCTGTGGTTTATCTGATTGATCAAACCATTCTGATTTATTTTCTGGCAGAAGATCAATAATTGTAATGGATAGTATTCTTCTTATTGTTGAAATTTTATCTGATACTATCATTAGGTCTTGCCCAGGTAAGCTAAGGGTAATGTTTTTCCATGCCGGCATATAATGTAAATTATATTACTATGATTAAGCGTGAAACATTAAAAACAGAACAACAAAACAAAAATTCAGTTTCTATTGATAGATTAACGATAGGTGAGGTTCTAACGACAATCAATGAAGAAGATCAAAAAGTTTCACATGCAGTAAAAAAAGCTCTACCAGAGATAGAAATTGTTGTTAAACATACAAAATCAGCTTTAGCTAGTGGTGGACGTGTTTTTTATATAGGCGCTGGTACTAGTGGGAGGCTTGGTGTCTTAGATGCTTCTGAGTGTCCGCCTACATATTCTGTACCTCCCGATTGGTTTATAGGTATCATCGCTGGAGGAGACAAAGCGCTTAGAAAATCTATAGAAGGGGCAGAAGATCGATCAGACTCTTCTATAAAAGATCTTAAAAAATATAAATTAAATGATAAAGATCTTGTAATAGGAATAAGCTGTAGCGGTGCCGCAAAGTATGTTATTTCATCCTTAGAGTATGCGAGAAAAAAAGGCTGTAGAACGGCATATCTAACTACAAATCCAGTCCCTTTTTTACAAACTGATGCTGATGCCATGATAATCGTAGATACTGGACCAGAGGTCATAACGGGGTCTACTAGAATGAAAGCAGGCACCGCAACAAAAATGGTATTAAATATGATTTCGACAGCGACTATGATTTCTATGGGGAAAGTATATGGAAATCTAATGGTTGACCTGATGGCTGTTAATAAAAAGCTGGTTGATAGAGGGACCAGAATAATTCAACAGGTCACTGGCTTGGACTATGATAGTTCACAGGATGCTCTAATAAAAGCAGACAAGTCTGTGAAAACTGCAATTGTAATGATAAAGAAAAATTGTGACCTAGATGAAGCCACAGAAAAGATTAACGCTGCTGATGGTGTATTAAACCGGGTAATAGATTCATAAATTTTGTTTTTATAAAGGGAATAAGCTTAATGGAGAACATATATTATTTAATTATTATTTCGGCAATTATAGTAGAATACTTGTTGTCCAGTTTAAGCTCCTTATTAGACATAAAAAATATTTCTCCAAATATTCCGCCTGACTTTGAAAAAGCCTATGACCAAGAAAAGTATACAAAATCACAGGACTATTTAAGAGTACGCACAAGATTTGGGGTTTTTTCAAGTACTTTTAGTTTATTTCTTATTATAATGGTTATTCACTCTGGTGTCTTTGGTTTATTAGATCAATATATTATGAACCAAACAGAAAATTATTTATTACAGGGTCTAATGTTTATTGGGATAATTTATTTTTTTCAAGATATAATCAGTCTACCATTTTCTATATACAATACTTTTGTCATTGAAGAGAAATTTGGTTTTAATAAAACAACACCTATTTTATTTATAATTGATAAGATCAAGGGTTATTTTATTTTTATTGTTCTAGGCAGTGTTATTATTACACCCGTTTTATATTTTTTTCATGTTTATACTTATACTGGTTGGTTAATCGCTTGGTCTATTTTGACTCTATTTATGATTGCTATCCAGCCTCTTTTTGTACATGTTATTGCACCGATGTTTAACAAATTTACACCACTAGAAGAGGGAGAATTACGATCTGCAATTGAAAAATATGTAAGCAAGGTTAATTTCCCTCTCGCGCGTATTGACATAATGGATGGAAGTAAACGCAGTGCACATTCCAATGCTTATTTTAGCGGTTTTGGAAAATCTAGAAGGATCGCGATATTTGACACGCTTGTTGATAAACATTCAACAGAGGAGATTGTATCCGTTGTCGCGCACGAGGTTGGACACTATAAGCTAAAACACATTCTCTTTGGAATAATCATCGGAATTGTAGAAACGGGGATAATGCTTTTTGCGTTTAATTTAATCATGAATGATATTTCTTTATTTCATGTTTTTGGAGTGAATAATTTGTCTGTGCATGCTGGGATAGTATTTTTTTCAATGCTCTATGCGCCTGTGAGTATGGTTACATCAATTATTTCTAGTGCTATATCCAGAAAAAATGAGTTTGAAGCTGATAAGTATTCACTGGATACAACCAATAATTGTGAGGCATTGATCAGTATGTTGATTGGTCTCTCTGCAAACAACCTATCTCATTTAACTCCGCATCCATTGAAAGTATTTTTATCTTATAGCCACCCTCCAGTAATAGATCGAATCAAAGCAGTTGCCCAAGATTCATAGATTATGCTTTATCCTATATTCGATATAGTATTGATCTAAATCTTTTGGATATAGATTACCCTTCCAAACATATTTCAGTGAATCTCTAGTATGTGATTGTTTTATCTCATCAAATGGTTTTTGTATGTGTATAAAAAATTGTTTCCCAATGCGCAGCATTTGATTATCGTTTAATTTGTGGCCCATTACTTTTTGCATAAGCTCTGTGTGATTATCTTTTAAATATGATACTAGCATATTCTCTAGTTGAGATTCAAGACCAGGAACCCAGCTAGCTTTTAATGCCGTTGAGATAACTGTAGAAAGTCTAGGGTTATTTTTACCCTCTAATGCTATTCTTGTTGACACCATATTTTCAAAGTCTATATCTGCTATAAATATATCTGGGGATGTATCCTGTATTGTAAAATCCATTGATGCAAGAATAGAAGATTTTATAATAATCCATAAATCTTTCGCTGTTATTGTTCCATCACCAAACTGAATTAGAATATTGCTATTTAATGAG
>CAZYDX010000058.1:0-13336 GCA_964646455.1 uncultured bacterium
TATAAAGCACGCCGCCAGCGTTCGTCCTGAGCCAGGATCAAACTCTCCATTGTATATTTTTAATGGTTTGTTGAAATTGGCTAGAATCGACGTTAGACTCACTGCATACCAAATTGTCAAAAATCTTTAAATCTTTTCGCGTAAAGCCTGACAATTTAGGGCTCTATATCGACACTAGTCAATATATAAACATCAATAAGCATTATTATTTAAAATGGATGGCTCCTCAAAGTCCAAAAACCTCTCTGGAGATATGGATTCAATGCTCTCTAGAGCATAATATCGGATTAAACTTTCATTCTTTTCTTTTGTATCTTTAAATGATTTAATTAAGCTACTAATATGAAGCATTGCACCTATAGCTAAAGGCGGGATAGTATATTTAAGCAATGAAGATTTAGAGGATATTGGCTTTGCTAACCTTCCATCAGATAATTGAAAACCAGAGCTTATACCCTTATAAACTGGCACAACATTTCCTGGAGACCTATCAAAATGTACAGTCCCCTCTAACTCCTTGCTACTACTTAAACTATACATTCCATATAATAATACTGATGTCGCTAGTATCCCTTGCCCGTTTTGTTTGTCTTTAAGAACAAACTGCCCACCACCAGGAAGTAACATTCCACCCACAGCTACTTTTGCATGACTATGTTGCCGTACGTGTGAGACATTTTCAATCGCCTGGTAAAGAGGAATCATTAACTTAGAATAATGTCTACTATCAAATCTTTCTTCCGCTGAAATAAATAAGGTTCTGGCCTCTTCCCATTTTAGAGATTGCAAATAACTATATCCTCTTAGAATTAAAAAATATGGGTCTTCGCTTGCTTTTGTATTTTCCAAGACCGATTTTGAATCTCCTTCCATAAGGAAAGAATAGATTTCTCTATACTTTGAAGCTTTGTAGGCAATAGAAGTCTCCTCCTCTATCTGCATAACCCGATTATAATACCTCCTCGCCAATGAATAATTACCCATTTTCTCATAAGATTTAGCAATCAGATAAAGTATAGCAGGCTTTAACGGGTCATCTGGAAGGCGATATAAAAACTGGAAAGAGGAAACAAGGCAGCGCTCATAGTATCCCTCATTAAATAAAAAATCACAGAAAGATAACATTTCATCACGTTGGTAATTGGTATGGGCACTCCACTCTGTTTCTATTTGATTAACAGAACGATAGTTTTCTTGTGCACATAAAAAGCATACCAACAACAAAACTATATACATGTATAATCTTCGCATAAAAAAAATTCCCCCAACCTCAGGTAGGGGGAATTTACATTATTTTTTAAAAAAAGAAAGAGTGTTAACGAATTAAGAGCATTTTCTTTCTTGAGATAAAAGATTCTCCTCTGAGCTCATAAAAATAAACTCCAGATGCTACATCGCTATTAAGCATATCATTTCCATTCCACTCAACCGTATATCTACCAGGAACCATAGACTGATTGATCAGGGTTTTCACATCTTGGCCTAATAGATTGTATACGCGAAGCGTTACAAATTCTGACTTCGGAATATCAAAAGATATTTGAGTACTTGGGTTGAACGGATTTGGATAATTTTGAAAAAGAGCATATTCGCTTGGAAGCAGTGAACTTTCATCCGCTGAAGCGACCGCAGTGTTGACAGCTACAGGATTATCTGCATCTGGATAACTACAGACAACATTTAGAAGCTCAGGATTTAAACTGGTTCCAGGAATATTGACTACTGTAAAATAAAATGAAACATTATCAGGTAGAGAAGCGCCATCGGCTAATGTATATGTCAAGTGCACAAGATTTCCTTCTTCTCCATTGCCTTCGGTTCTGGCTCTATTAACACTGTAAGCAAGAACCTTAACATGATCTTCGACCCAGTTTCCTAATATTGTCATATCAGAGGTTGGATTACCTTCATCATTAACTAAGTCTTGTAACTTCTCACCTCTTGAAACACCAGAATATGTTAAATCAGCAAAATCATGGTATATATCCAGTTCAATACCTCGAATAGGCTCATTATCAACTATATTTATAGTAAAAGTGACTTCATTTCCGGTGATGTCAACCCCATCAATAAAACTTACGCAAGCACAAAGCCCTGTGGAAATCTGTAAACCATAGGTAGGGTTTGGGCTACCATCAGGCAACATCGTACGCATATCCACATGGTAAGATGAATCAGCCGGACAATTCATATCACCCCATGATGTTGAAACCATTAAAATAAGAAATAAAAATATTGTAAATACTTTTTTCATTTTACTCTCCTAAAAAACTCTTACGTATCTATATAGACACATATATTCACTTAAAGTTAAGTGCAAACGATTTAAAATAGCAAACGCCAGTCTATTTTACCAATGCCAACTTTTGTACGTGATAATTTGAGCCTGTTTCTACCTGCAAAAAGTAAATTCCTGTAGGAGACATTGCACCAGCACTATTTTTCCCAGACCACCTACTACTTATCCTACCAGCAACAACTTGAGTATTCATAAGCTCATTGACCAGTCTTCCACTCACATCGAAAACTCGAACGATAAGATTACCAGCTTCGGGTACATCAATATAAAAATTTGTTGTAGGGTTGAACGGGTTTGGATAATTATCACTAACATAAAATTTCTTTGGAATAATATTCTCTTTATCACCAATAGTCATAACACTTGCATCATATACACCAGTTCGGTGCATGACACCTCGATACATTGACCAACTATCCATAAGTTCTGCATCAAGTTTAATATCTATCACCTCAAGGCCGGCGGTTGTCCCGATTAATAGCTCTAGGTCACCATCATTATCTATATCCTCAATCGCAGGACTAGATTCAATACTTCCATCTACAGATATAGGAAAGTTCCCCATTAAAGTGCCATCACTTTCATACGCAAATATCTTACCGGTCTTTCTGGCCGCTAACACCTCAAGCTGACCATCACCATCCAAGTCAGCCAATACCGGCTCTGATAAAGAATTATATCCAAGGTCAACAGGCCATCCAGGTAGAAGCTCATTCGCTACTGGATCCCAGACATGGATCTTATCATCATAACCACCAAACAAAAGATCTAACTGACCATCATTATTCAGATCAGTCACAGAAATACCACCACGAATATCATCGCCCGTATTATACTGAGCAAATAAGGTAGCATCATGATGAAGAACATAAAGATCACCACTGTTACAACCCGCTGCAATCTCATAGTCGCCATCATTATCTACATCAACAATCGTTGCCGGCATACTAAATCTACTCTCAGCGGTGAACGGAAACCCTGGCTTGATCGCACCGCCGATAGCTTCAACCACATAGATCTCCTTGTCATAGGTCACACAAACAACCTCGGGCACGCCATCATTATCTAGATCATGCACTGAAGGACCTACCCACATAGAACCAAGCTCCATGGGAAAACCAGACTCGGTAATACCATTGTGGTGTATCACATACAACTGACCTCCAGAGCCCGTGGTTGTTGTAAATGCAATTTCCAGATCTTGATCACCATCAATATCAACAAGAGCAGGCGTACCTTCAATATATCCTAACTGCGTATAAGCTAACTGCTGTGAACCATCCTGGTTAATAACATATAGCTTACCTGCACTGTTCCCAAAAACGATCTCCAGCTCACCATCATTATCCACATCCCCAATCGCAGGACTAGAACGAACGCGGTCCGTAGACTGAAAAGGGAAACCATTAAGCTCCCCACCTAAAGCATTGTAACCATATAACGCATTATTATCAGACCCAAAATAGATCTCTTTATTCTCATCACCATCCATATCTACTGCAATCGGCGAAGACTTGATCACAATCGCATCCAAAGGAAAACCAGCCTGCGAAAGTGTAAGATCAAGACTGATACTTTCTATCTCCTGATAAGGATAATCAGCGGTACCCGCTACCATTGTAATCGTACAGGGAATACTGCCCGGCACTGCATCAGCATCTGCTGTTACCAAGAACCAATCAAATGCAGTAGATCCAATTTCCTGAGCTGGTATTGTAATATCTCCAAGTGGGGAATTATTAAACTCAATATGATTATCCAGAATGGTTATCCTTGGGTCTTGACTGGATAACAACAGCTCTATATTTACAGCGTCTCCACCCCAGTCATTTGAGAGAACGACTTTAACTCGTGTTGTATCTCCGGGATTAAACTGATTATCTCCATCAGTATCTTGGAGATAACTTAGGCCATTAACGCTTAAAAGAGGATAGTGAAAATCATTCTCTAAATAACCTGGATGATAATTTTCAGTTATATAGTGCTGCCAATCTTCTTGCCCTTGAGTGTATTCATTTTGACAAGTTCCAGAATAATTCATATAATTATTTACCGGGTCATTTCCAGGATCATTAGGGCAAGTATCCTGGCTGGAATTACAAGTCCATATCCCGCTCTCATTATGCTGAGGAGTATCAGAAATCCCATCATTTGGCTCAGTACAATTACCTTGGAAAGTATGAGGTAAACCAAGGTGATGTCCTACCTCATGAGTAATTATCCATCCTGCAGATAAACTTCTATAGTCTAGGTTAACACTTTGCATATAACTACTCGCAGCTAATGAATTACCTAAGTATGAGTATCCTTCAAGCCCAATCGCATTAAGATCTGCAGTATAAATATTTAAATAATGGTATGGATCATAACTCAAGGTTTGAAAACCTTCTTGAGCATCAGATCCTTGCCAATTATTAAACCAAGAAGTATTGGCCGTTCTATCTATCGAATCTAAAGTGAAAAAAAAATTGTGCTCCAGGTAATTATTATTTAGTAGCTCCATGCAACTATAAATGCTTTGATTACTGTAATCACCAACGCCATTTTCATTTGTAATTACATGCCAACGTACTAAAACGTGTATCGCTGTAGTATCTCTAGATCGAGTTGGTAACCAATCTACAATAGAGTTTTTGATATCTAAGACCTGGTCAGGTGGCATAGGGGCCGTACCGCAAACTCCATTTGCTAATTGAGCAAAGCCTACTTGAATAAAAACAAATACCGTAGTGAATAAGACTCTGATTACAAGACCTTATTTTATAAGTGCCAACTTTTGTACGTGATAATTTGAGCCTGTTTCTACCTGCAAAAAGTAAATTCCTGTAGGAGACATTGCACCAGCACTATTTTTCCCAGACCACCTACTACTTATCCTACCAGCAACAACTTGAGTATTCATAAGCTCATTGACCAGTCTTCCACTCACATCGAAAACTCGAACGATAAGATTACCAGCTTCGGGTACATCAATATAAAAATTTGTTGTAGGGTTGAACGGGTTTGGATAATTATCACTAACATAAAATTTCTTTGGAATAATATTCTCTTTATCACCAATAGTCATAACACTTGCATCATATACACCAGTTCGGTGCATGACACCTCGATACATTGACCAACTATCCATAAGTTCTGCATCAAGTTTAATATCTATCACCTCAAGGCCGGCGGTTGTCCCGATTAATAGCTCTAGGTCACCATCATTATCTATATCCTCAATCGCAGGACTAGATTCAATACTTCCATCTACAGATATAGGAAAGTTCCCCATTAAAGTGCCATCACTTTCATACGCAAATATCTTACCGGTCTTTCTGGCCGCTAACACCTCAAGCTGACCATCACCATCCAAGTCAGCCAATACCGGCTCTGATAAAGAATTATATCCAAGGTCAACAGGCCATCCAGGTAGAAGCTCATTCGCTACTGGATCCCAGACATGGATCTTATCATCATAACCACCAAACAAAAGATCTAACTGACCATCATTATTCAGATCAGTCACAGAAATACCACCACGAATATCATCGCCCGTATTATACTGAGCAAATAAGGTAGCATCATGATGAAGAACATAAAGATCACCACTGTTACAACCCGCTGCAATCTCATAGTCGCCATCATTATCTACATCAACAATCGTTGCCGGCATACTAAATCTACTCTCAGCGGTGAACGGAAACCCTGGCTTGATCGCACCGCCGATAGCTTCAACCACATAGATCTCCTTGTCATAGGTCACACAAACAACCTCGGGCACGCCATCATTATCTAGATCATGCACTGAAGGACCTACCCACATAGAACCAAGCTCCATGGGAAAACCAGACTCGGTAATACCATTGTGGTGTATCACATACAACTGACCTCCAGAGCCCGTGGTTGTTGTAAATGCAATTTCCAGATCTTGATCACCATCAATATCAACAAGAGCAGGCGTACCTTCAATATATCCTAACTGCGTATAAGCTAACTGCTGTGAACCATCCTGGTTAATAACATATAGCTTACCTGCACTGTTCCCAAAAACGATCTCCAGCTCACCATCATTATCCACATCCCCAATCGCAGGACTAGAACGAACGCGGTCCGTAGACTGAAAAGGGAAACCATTAAGCTCCCCACCTAAAGCATTGTAACCATATAACGCATTATTATCAGACCCAAAATAGATCTCTTTATTCTCATCACCATCCATATCTACTGCAATCGGCGAAGACTTGATCACAATCGCATCCAAAGGAAAACCAGCCTGCGAAAGTGTAAGATCAAGACTGATACTTTCTATCTCCTGATAAGGATAATCAGCGGTACCCGCTACCATTGTAATCGTACAGGGAATACTGCCCGGCACTGCATCAGCATCTGCTGTTACCAAGAACCAATCAAATGCAGTAGATCCAATTTCCTGAGCTGGTATTGTAATATCTCCAAGTGGGGAATTATTAAACTCAATATGATTATCCAGAATGGTTATCCTTGGGTCTTGACTGGATAACAACAGCTCTACATTTACAGCGTCTCCACCCCACTCATTCTCAACAACTACCTTCACTCGTGTTGTATCTCCAGGGTTGAACTGGTTATCGCCATCTGTATCTTGAAGATAACTAAGACCATCAATACTAAGTAGCGGATAAAATGCCTGATTCTCTAGCAAACTAGGATGGTAAATATCTATAATGGCATGCATCCTGTCATTCTGACCAGGCGTAAAAACAGTTTGACACCAATCATCGCTATAGTTCATATAGTTATCAACAGGGTCATCGCCTGGATCATCTGGACAGGTATCTTGAGGGTTACAGGTATGAATATACTCACTATCATTTCTAGGAGTATCATCAACCGCATCATCAGGGGCATTACAATCGGTCTGGAATGTATGATAGAGACCGAGATAATGTCCGGCCTCATGCGGTGCAGTTGATGAGCTGTAATACGGCTCCCCATAAACCACTTTATGATCAATCGTAAAACCTTGTCTCCAGTGACTCTCTGGATAATTATTTGTATGCGGAGAGTATGTATACCCGTATGTTACAAATCCGCCGCCACCTGCTTCCCACAATTGGACACTATAGATATTTAAATAGTGTGCAGGGTCATGTGATAAAGCCTGCATACCTTGCGTATCTAGCCCTTCATCATCAGGAGACCAGCCCGTAAACCAAGCATCATTCTCAACTCTATTAATACTGTCTAGGACAAAAGCAACATTGCTATTATTACTACTATAAGCGTAGTTCATTGCATCGATCTGACCTACTATACTTGACTCTGGAATGTTGCCTACATTATTACTAGCATGAAGCACATGCCAAATCACATAGATAATAACCTGATCTCTATTAAGATTCCCATTTTCGGAGAGCCACTTATCTACCTCTGCCTTAGATTCAATTATCTGTTCAACGGTCGGGTCTGCAGTAGCACAGGGGATTCTCCTGGAATTAGTTGCAGCACTAACTCTATCATCAATAATTCCATTATTTGACTGCGCATAGAAATTATTATCTATGGCCAATAACAATAGTATAGTTGATAAATATTTTTTCATTAGCCGCTACCGCACAAGGATCATTTTTTTCATTTCATTATATAACTGGTTGCCATTCTCACCTATTGCAACAAGACGATAAAAATACATTCCAGAGGATAAACCATTCATAGAAATATTATAATCATAAAACCCAGCATCCATACGCTCATTCACAACTACCTGAACACTCTCGCCTAATATATTGAAAATCTCGAGCCTAGCTTTTGCCTTTTCAGATAGACCAAACTGTATCCTCGTCATAGGATTGAAAGGATTAGGATAGTTTTGAGAAAGAATAAACCTATCTGGAACTTGATTATTAAAATCATCTTCACTACCCATTATAGCATTCTCGCCATCCATTTGCGCACGAATCATCCACACACCACCGGGTGAATAATTACTTAGGGGCTCCCAACCAAGGCCAATACCAAAATCCAAAAGGCTGTTTTGTGCATATGATGAGTTATTCCAGTCTACACCTAAACTAAAATTAACAGCCAACTGCTGGTAGCCAACATATACGCCACCATCAGCTATTGGAATGGTAAATCCTTCATTTGCAAAATTGATATCATTCCAACCTTGAACCATATTCAAAGGAAAACCTTGTACTAAAGGAGTACCCGGTTTACCCTCATCTCCGTCATCATCCCATACATATACCAACACCGTTCCCGATTGAGAATTTGGTATATAGAAACTAGCAGAGTATAGATCAGAAGGATAACCTTCTGGAGAAAATTTTGATGCGACATAATTACCATTCCCCACAGGCATTACATCTTCACTAGTACCATCATCATATATGACATCATACACTGTATTTGAGATAGGTAAACCACACTGCGGAGCTGTCTGCTCACTTACAGCTTCATCATAGACCGATGCAATCCGGTAGCAATACTCAACACCATTGTCCACAATATTATCAGAATAGGAGGTCTGACTAATGCCACTACCATTAAACATAAGCTGATAACTACTTCCATCTAAACCAGGATCTCTGTATACATTAAATATAGGACTAGACCCTCCAACCGATGTTATTCTCGCTTGAATTCCAAACTCACCATCGCTTATACCATCGGTATTCGCTGCGACCTCTGACCAGGAAGACCATCCACCTAAATTTGACCAAGAACTAGAGCTAGGCGTACTAGACTCATCAATTCCAAGCCCTATCACATCTGTTACCAAAAGAGCAATAACAAAAGAACTCTGAAACTCCCAATCTAATGGTATTTCTGAGGTGAAACTCTCTTCGTCGGTGCTTATAGTTACCTCATAAAGAGGTGTTGGCGCGGGGACACCTCCTACAACTGCAAACCCAGCAAGCGTAGTTGTGCCAGCATTACTGGCCCAAACCCTAGCAGCGTGAACGGTTACGGTCTCAACACCATATGGCATACCAAAATTGTTTCCCAAATAGGCTTGACCAGATTGAAGAACAATAGCATTCTCAAAAGTTCCATCATCATAGCTAACCCACTGATCAGAATATTCAACACCACCCGGTGGAGAATCCCAGGTAACCTCAACAGAACCATCGGCTGCAGACACAACCACATTCTCAGGCATCGGAATCACTGGCGGTACACCGATAAAACCGACATGCCAAAGATCACCACCTAGTGTAACAAGCGACTGTGAAACAAAACCTGTAGTATCCTCACCATCATTTGTAAATACGCCAGCAACATCAATATTATCAACCCACACACCAGTTAGGTCATTATTGTCTGTTGTGCAATAACCAGGATCTGCAGAAAAAGCAAAACGTACAATCACCTCTTGACCATTGTAGGACTGCGGAATATCAACCTCGGTATACTCCCAAGTTGGACTTGCGGTCTCAGGACCTCCCCATCCAGGAACGCCACAACCTTCACCAAACTCATGTCCAAAACTATAAGTGTCTCTTGTATTATAAATAGGAAACGCGTCCTCTAATACTTCCCAATTAGCTCCACCATCACCTGATATACGTACATTAAAAGCGTCCCAACCATCATAGACTATTCCCGGAGCACAATCTGGACAGGATGCACCTGTACATAGATTCTCTATTGCCCTTTTCTGATCAAAGGAAATTGAATGCGTACTGGTACCTGCAGGAATATCAATAGGTGGAGTATCTAAAACCTGATACCAATGATCTAAATACCCCCCATTTGTACCTATTGCTGGATCAGCCATCCACCAAGAACTACCAGAACCACCATGAGCACCATAAGTATCTGTGTGCCAGGCAGGAGATGTAGTCGTCTGATCAACAGAGACCCAGCCAGCCATCGTACTATCCTCAAAACTTTCAAAATAAATATCTTGGCCATCAACATTAACCGCAATATCATCTAAAAATAAACCCTCTCCCTGAGGCGCATCACTATCTGAATGAAACCAATAACGCATCTGTATAGTAACTCCGGCATAGTCATCGATATCTATTGGTGTACTATAGGTTTGGGAAAACAAACTCCAAAACTCTGGCGCATCAGAGTAAACGTAGTTAGGAATAGTACCTGTGGTATCTCCATAAGGATTTGAAACATAGTTCCATGATTGTCCCTGATCGCGAGTAATCTGCATCCCCCAGTAATCAACATTTGGCCATTCATCTGCATCAAGTAATGAACCCCTTAGAAGAAAATCAATACTAACTTGATCTCCTGCAGGAATATCAATCGTAGGAGAATAGATATAGTTTTCCATATCTGTATTATACGATCCACTCTCATTCTGACAAACCAGACCATAATCTCCTGTCCTGAAAGATCTTTCGCCATTTATAATATCAGCATCACTAACAATTGCTTTCTTTTCAACAATATTGTTTTGATTTCCAAATAATAGCCCCGCATAAAGCACCATTAAATAAATATGTAGTTTCATTCTGATTTTCCCACTTAGTTAAAATTAAAGATGGGGTAATTATACAACTACCCCATCAGATATTACTTTCGTTTAATAGTTACTATATTTATTAAACGCATATTAAACACTTATGCAAAATTAGATATAAGAACCAATTCTCGACCCCTAAAATCTAAATTATTTCATTAGAATTAGCTTCTTCGTTTGCGAAACATCATTCACAGTCATGGTGTAAAAATAAACACCACTAGGCAAATGAGAAGCGTCCAACATATAGTCATGACTACCAGCCTGAATCTGTTTACTGATTAATGTCTCCACCAGACCACCTCTAACATCAAAGAGCTTAAGGTCAACATTAGATGTCTTATCTAGACCGTAACTGATTTTAGTAACAGGGTTAAATGGATTCGGATAATTCTGTTTAAGAATAAACTGAGCTGGCAGAATATCTTTATCATCATTACCATCAGCGCCTAATATTTGACCTTCAAGATCATTCTCATATCTACCTATATAAACATAGTTCATATAGTCATAGTAACCGGTCGCAGGAGGATAGGTTTCTACATTGAAATTCGGTATCTGACAGAAGACACCAATGTCAGTATCAGTTCCAATATTCGCTAGATGCATACTGTACTCTAAGACCGGATTATCAGCATTTCCAATTGTATTAGTAATATTCTCAGGCTCAGTCCAGGTTCGTCCATTATCAACAGACTTTGACATATACATATCTAGGTCTCTCGGTTCATACAGCGTACTATCTGCATTGTAAGTCGCTACAGACATATTTGTAGCACCATACCAGATGACCTGGCTCCCATCTTCATAGCTCGGCCTAATATTTGGAACGAAAAAGAAAATAGGGTCTGTATACAGAAGCATGTTTCCAGTAGTTGGCCAGTCTGCTCCATATGCATCAGAAAAGTCTTGAATAAATGAAGCTGTCCAATTTCTATTGTCCTCTAAAGGATTTGGATTATAGAAGTGCAACATACCAGCACCGCCGTAACGATTTTCCCAATACACTGAGTCAGCTATGCCATCTCCATCATTATCTTCACATCCACCATCAACGTCTTTACATATCCAAGGGTAGTTCACTACGACAAAATGTATTCCACCTTCGTGGTCTGTCATAATATCATAATTATAATGTAAAAATTGAGCGGGCGTATAAAAGAAATTTGAACTGTCATCAGAATAGCTAATTGTATCTCCACAAGAGTATGTACTACCATCCTCATCTGTACATTGTGCCCAAGGATACCAAGGCTTATCAGGGTATTCTTCAGGGTTTAAAGACCATAGAGTATAAAGCGAATCAGTGAGCTCAATTAACTCCTCATCAGGAAGATAGTGATATCCAGAGTTCTTGTATCCACCTTCAGAGCTCCAAGTTTCACCATAATCTTCGGTCTGCCTAAAAAATATAGTATGTAAATAAGGTGGCTCAGTATCACTGTCATATGACCAGGATGTCATCCCCAGGTAACCAACACCATCATTATTTATATGGAAATCAGGAGTGCCCGTATATCCACCACACTCATACCAAAGACAATTACCAGTATCATCCTGATCAAGCGAGTCCTGCTGAATAAATTCAGCAGCATCTACTGAAATATAACCATTGGTAACATTAAGACTACGAATCATGTATTTTGAATATGCTTCCTCAGATGCCCAACTTGTATACATAGAAAGAAGTCTCACCTGACCATCAGTCCCGTCTATCATTTGAACATTGGCCTGCCATAGATCTGGAGGATCACAAACTTCACCCTGTGCAGTATTTAGATTTACACAACCCTCATTTATATGTTGAATTCCTGAAAAATTAGAATTCTCTCCAACACCAAAATAGTCGTAAGAGGACATCGGAACACCACCATATGATCCACCACCATAAGATGGTGTTGTATACTCATTCCATACAGCAGTTGCTTTATTTTGATAAGAAGAAACAGCTGCATTAGGGTAACGCGCCTGAGGAGCTCCGTCTGCGGTTGGCAGCCCAGGGTTTGAAATTGTATAAGTTTGATTTTCTGGATATGTTGTATTAATCCGGCTCTCAACAAACCATTGTTCGCCATAAGGATCTGACTGAGCCACGCCTAAGAATCCTGCTGTCTCATCCATTGTACCAAACTGACGATAGACAGCAACCCATCCAGCATTTTCACCATCTCCATTTGCATCATATGAGTATGCCAAAGGGCTTTGAATCTCTAAAAATGCACCGTATCCATTTTTAGAACTATCAACTTTCCAGTAGATAAAATCAGTATCTCTAGAATCTGTTCGGGCGAGACCTCTTTCTTTTATTGGACTAATCACATTGTCATTAGACTGTTCTGCTGCTGCTTTTACCTCTGGTATTTTATCTGGAGAATCAGCAAAAACAAAACAAGAAAAAATCATCAAAACCAATACCTTATTTTTCATTCTATACCTCTTATGTTATACTATTCTAATAAATATAATTATCTAATTCTAGGAAAAAGTACTCCATCAGCCTAAATAATACAAGTTATCAAACACCATGAATAACTTCATCAAAACTCAATTCCTAGTGAGACCTGATGTGTGGATCTTAAGAGATCATA
>CAZYDX010000059.1:0-13081 GCA_964646455.1 uncultured bacterium
CAAAAGTTGGCAATTAAAATAGAATAAAAAACAAAACTATATCTTTTCATAGAAAACTCCTCTAAGTAGTATAAATCTACAAATAATTACCCTACAATGTGTGTGGGTATGATTTCATATATTCAAGTAGCATATATGTAGCACTAACATGCTAAATAAGCTGTTTTTTAACAATAACTAGGCAATCATAGCAGGACGCAAAAAAAACCCCGTTCAAGACGAGGTTTTAGACGATAAAAATGTGGAGAGAGAGGGATTCGAACCCTCGATACTGCTTAACACAGTATACCCGCTTAGCAGGCGGGCGCCTTCAGCCGCTCGGCCACCTCTCCAACAATTATCATATATTAAAATTAACATTATATTATGAGACCACCAACGATGAATAATTTAATATTGAATTATCATTATATATTTTAATAAAAGGATATACAATATTTATATAAAGTAATTTCTATACATTAATTTAGTAACTTAACCAATAAATTAATGAGTTCATCTATCCCATCTTTACTTACAGATGAAATATCTATAATCTCCTCGTCAATTCTACTCCAACCTTCTGGGATATCTAATTTTAAATCTGACTTTGTTCTGCAAATTATATATGGTTTACCAATCAATGAATCATTAAATGATTCTAGCTCATTTTTTAGTGTATTAAAAACCTCTAATGGATTTTCCTCTTGGATATCAATTAGGTAAACATGAATTCTATTTCTTTCTATATGCCTTAAGAATTGATGACCAAGGCCCTTACCCTTACTTGCTCCTTCAATTAACCCTGGTATATCTGCCATAACAAAAGAGTCATATTCCCCATATTTAACTATCCCTAATTGAGGCTCTAAGGTAGTAAAAGGATAGTCAGCTATTTTAGGCTTAGCGGATGATAGAACTGATAGCAAAGTAGACTTTCCAGCATTAGGAAAACCAACAAGACCAACATCAGCTAATACTTTTAATTCAATCTCGAAAATCCCTGAATCACCTTTTGTTCCTGACTGCGCTTTTCGTGGAGCTTGTTTTATTGACGTTTTAAATCGCGCATTTCCTTTTCCACCTCTCCCTCCAGAACAAATAACATGGCTTTGACCTTCTTCCGTAAGATCAACTATAATATCCTTTGATCCTTTGTTTCTGACTATTGACCCAGCCGGGAGCAATATTGTTATATCTTTTCCACTTTTTCCTGTTTTATTACTCCCTCTACCAGAGTGTCCATTCTCGGCATTATAGCGCCTCCTATATCGAATATCTTGTAAAGTGTGGAGGTTTGTATCAACTTTTAAATAAACGTGGCCTCCTCTTCCTCCATCACCACCATTAGGACCACCTTTTGGAATAAATTTTTCTCTTCGGAAAGAAACGGCTCCTGAACCACCATTTCCTGCAATAATTTCTATCTGGGTAAAATCTATAAACATGATATGGCCACGGGAATATAGATAATATTATTATACCAAAGTATATTAGTTCATATTGGAGACTATCTCGTGTCCAAAATCAGAGCATTTTAACTCTGTAGCACCATCCATAAGACGGTTAAAATCATATGTGACTCTTTTCAAACCTATTGCACCTTCTATACCTTGAACAATTAAATCAGCAGCCTCCTGCCAACCGATGTATTCAAACATCATAACTCCTGATAAAATAACAGAGCTAGGATTAACCTTATCCTGACCAGCGTATTTTGGTGCAGTACCGTGCGTAGCCTCAAATATTGCATGCCCGCTGGTATAGTTTATATTTGCCCCTGGTGCAATGCCGATACCTCCGACTATAGCTGCAAGCGCATCAGAAATATAGTCTCCATTTAGGTTGAGAGTTGCAATTACATCATATTCTGATGGTCTTAATAAAATTTGCTGCAAAAATGCATCAGCAATAACATCTTTTATGATTAATTCATGACCATCCTTTTTAATAACCTGCCACGGCCCACCATCTAAGTCTTTTGACCCGTAACTATCTTTAGCTAATTGATAGCCCCAATCCCGAAATGCACCTTCGGTAAATTTCATTATATTGCCTTTGTGCACTAGTGTTACAGATGCTCTTTTGTGAGATATAGCATAGTCAAATGCTGAGCGAACAAGCCTCTCTGTTCCTTCTTTGGAAACAGGTTTTACACCTAGACTGGTAGTTTCAGGAAACCTAATATTAGTGACACCAAGCTCATCAATTAAAAAGTACTTTACTTTATCTATCTCTTCAGAACCATGCATCCACTCAATCCCCGCATAAATATCCTCTGTATTTTCTCTAAAGATAACCATGTCAACTTTTTGTGGCTCCTTAACTGGTGACGGCACCCCAGTAAACCAACGAACAGGCCTAACACATGCGAACAAATCTAGTTTTTGCCTAAGTGCAACATTCAAAGATCGAATTCCTCCGCCTATCGGTGTTGTAAGAGGTCCTTTAATAGCAATCTTGTGATCTAAAATTATATCAAGTGTCTCTTGAGGCAACCAAACACCATTCTTATTATAAGATTTTTCACCCGCAAGAACCTCTACCCATTCAATAGATTTCTCACCATTATATGCTTTTTCAACCGCGCTATTAAAGACCATTGACGAAGCTGCCCAAATATCTGCACCGATACCATCACCTTCAATAAAAGGAATCTTGACATTATCAGGTACAAACAGCCCTTCTTTTCTCATCTCTATTTTTTTATTTGATGTCATTCTTTACCAACTTCCTTTTTTTTCTCAATCTTTTTATCTTTTTTCTTTGTTTTATTATCTTTTTTATCTGTTTTTTTAATTTTTTTATTTTTATAATCTGTTAAATAGTACCCTGAACCTTTAAAAATTAAACCCGTGCCTCCGCTTATTATTCTCCTTAGACTGTTATTTTTACACTCTGGGCATTTAGTCAAAGGATCATCGGACATTGATTGAAAATATTCATGCATCTTATTACAGTCATTACAGATATAATCGTACGTGGGCATAATTGAGTTTAATTAAAATTTACAGCTATTTAATTTAAGAAATATTTAGTTATTATATTTCTCAAATAAAGCATTCTCTACACACTTAGGGACATAGTCAGATATATCTCCTCCCAACCTGGCCACATCTTTTATAACAGTAGAATTTAGATGAATATATTTTTCTTCTGGCATCATAAACAACGATTTTATCTCTGGATTTAGATTATAATTCATCATCGCCATTTGAAACTCAAATTCAAAATCACTTACATGTCTCAAACCCCTTATAATTGCTAATGCCTCTTTGGAGTTTGCATAATCAACTACCAGCCCATTGAAAGAGCTGACACGAATATTTTTTATTTTAGACAAACTTTTTTCAATAAGAATCATTCTATCTTCATTACTAAATAATGGATTTTTTTCATTATTAATAGCCACTACCAATATTAATTCATCAAATAATTCTGCAGCTTTTTTAGCTATATCCAAATGTCCATTATGAATGGGATCAAATGTTCCTGGGTATATAATTCTTTTCATGTCTTTTTATATATTAAGATTTTTGTATCACCATATTTCTTTTCAATAGAGCCATTAAAAACGAAACTGCTATTTCTCATTTCCACTATTAATTTACCATTTTTTGATAATTTTTCTATACATCTGTTCATTAATAAATCATAATCCATACCATCATAAGGCGGGTCAGCAAAGATTAGATCATAACTCTTTTTTATATTATCTAAAAATACATCAACATTTTTCTTGTTAATGGTAAACTTAGAAGCCTCAAACTTGCTTTTATTTCTAATTAACATTTCAACTGCGGCAGAATTGTTTTCTATAAATGTAATCGAATCTGCACCACGGCTTGCTGACTCAAAGCCTAAAATTCCAGAGCCTGAGTATAAGTCTAAAACATTTAAGTATACAAAGGGTCTTAAAATGTCAAAAATACTTTTTCTTATGCGGGTTTGAGTAGGTCGATATGAAATCTTCTTTGAGGTGTAAATATTAAAACCCTTGTAACGACCACCAAGAATTTTCATTAATATTAATTATTAAGAAAGGATACATAAAAACCAGCTCTCGGATCGGGCTTATCTATTTCATTAAATAAAACAAATTTTCTAAGAAGTACTGTCGGTCCAGTACTATTTAGAATATCTCCTGCTTTTTTAATATCCTTTTCACCTCGAACCCAAATTAATACTGGTTCATAGATTCTATTTGTTTTATAGAATTGATCAAAAAACTTGAGAGTATAGTCATTGACTGTTGTATCTATCGTTGTTAAGAATTCATCTTTTCCGATACCTGCTGATATATCTTCGGATTTACTCAATTCAGGAAAATCAAAACTATAATACCATAAAAACATTGTACTATCTGTGCCTGACGACTCAACAGAATAGCTAGTTGTTTCTAGTCCAACAATGTGCTCAATATCAGGATTCAAACCGCTCATATATTCTAGACTAATAAATGTTCCTGTAATAGTTAGGTTATTATATAAGTATAATTCTGTCGATTGAAAAAGTTTTGATATCACTGATGAGATTTCTCTAGACTGAAGATGCATATTAATGTCATAATCTAACGTGCCTTTTGCTCGTTCATTTAGATTAATTGGATCAATTTTTTTAATTACATAACCATCATCATTCCCAAATAATGGTCTATTAATGCTCTCTCGAAATTTTATATAGTTCATTGCAAAAAATAGCCCCATTATTACAATAAGTGCGAAAAGCAACCAAACCATTTCTCCGCCTGTTATCGGATCATTTTTACGAACTATTTTATCTTTTATTACTGGTGTTTCAGGTAAAGAAAATGGCTCTCGCTCAATATCTTTTTCCTCTGAGAAAACTTCAGTGAACAAAAAATCAGATATTTTTTCTTCTTCAAAAAAATTAAAAGAATGTCTAGAGGATGCACCAACCGCAAGACTGGTTAATATATTTGAATCATAATGTTCGGTTTTACCAGAGATACTGCTACTTAAACTGACATCCTCAAAAGGACTCATTTTTCTAAGATCTGATCGTTCCCAACATGATAGTGCTTGTCTTCCAAGCTTGTCAGGAGAATAAATAGGAATGTCATCGATATCAGATTGAATTAGTTTAAAAGAACCGAGAGTGTAGTCATCACTCTCCGTAGAAGAAATCATTTTTGGCTGACCTGAGCTAAACGCAATCAAACCATGGTCAAAACGACAGTTTTTAACCATATAAAAGCTATATTGATTTTTCTTTTTTACAACAACCGCAGCATCAGATACATGGCCAGCATCTATTATAACAGAACTCGATGGCCCCATCCAATATGGATTACCTCCTAACTCCGAGACTGATAATTTTATTGTTCGAATAAGAATAGTTGGGCAAGAAACAATATGAATATTGACTTCATCTGGAAGATATATTTGCCCAAAGACTGACATTCTTTGTTCAGGAGGTCTATTTTTCTTCTTTTCAACCCAAGATATATAGTCCCAGTAGTCCTCGCGAGCGAGATCAATTTCTGTCTCAATAGAATCATGATATATAAAATCATCAGATATTGCTACTGCAATATCTTGGCCACTAAAGGGTATTGCCTCTGATGCCCTTCTAAGAGCAATTCCAAGAACTGAATTCAGTTCTCCCTCATTGTGTAGAGCATCATTTATAGGCTCATTATAATCGATTTGTTTTACGTTATGAAGAGTTAGATCTTTACCATCATCCGACCAAACAGCAGTTATCAGGTATGTATCTGATATTACAATGCCTATCATAATATATCAGTCTAATCCCAGCTACGATTTCCATCATTTATCTCACCATGGCCATTGGACTTTAGTGAGAAAATTAAGAACCTGGGATCTTTATATGGATTCTCTCTATTTATTGGACTTACAACCTTTAATTTTTTGTTTTCATTATCAATCTTGACTATGTATGAATTATTGCTTAGTGGGCAATTATACGTACTAGAATCAGGGATAAAAGTTTTATAATACTCAACCAGTTCAACACGCTTTAGCGGCTCTTCACTAAGCTTTTCAATAAAGTTTGGATCTTCCATATAAGTTTTAAGATATTTCTTTTGTGTGAAGCTAGTATCATTTCTACCAAGCTCATTTGAATACATAATAATTTGAACAGTCGTATCTAAAATAGTATCCCTTCTATAGCTTTTAAAACCAAAGGTTGTGTCATAGTTAAACCCAAAAGTCTCATTTATATCAACAGTGTAATCTCTTCCAAATAACGTAAGACTTTGCTCTCCAACGTATAGTGAATCTCCTAAAAGAGAATCTCTTGCTGAGTTAACAACTGTCATTGCCTCATAAAAGTTCGGACTGTATGTGCCTGTTAACTGCTCATAAAATATTTCGATGTCATGAATATTTTGCATATTAAAACGACTTCTTTTTTCATATTCTTTTTCTTCTGCCCATATTGAAACCGGTGCATAGATAACGAATATTAAGATTAGAAAGCCAATAACCATTACTAGTTCTAGTAAGTCTGATAGTTTATTCTGATCGCTTTTTAACATATAAATTAATTTTTATTGTTAGTTAGGTTAATTAATAGCCACAATAGCGGTTAATATTAATAAACCAATGGGCATTGTGGTTATTATTTTCTTTAATACCTAAAAAGTAAAAAATTATAAATATTATAAGTCAATTTTGGAAAAAGGATTTTTAATAGGTTCAAGTTCATTATTAAGTGTTTCAACAATTTTTTTCCCTCCTTTAGATATCTTCTTTGGAATATTTACTACAACCCTAACAATTTGATTACCTCTTGAGGAACTACGTAACATCGGAAATCCTTTATCTCTCATTCTTAATAATTTCCCAGACTGAATGCCAGGAGGTATTTTTAATGTCGAGACGCCATCAAGAGTGGGAATATCAATCTTAGTTCCAAAAACAGCATCAGGATAGTTAACGGTAACTTCAATAAAAATATTTTCTCCATCTCTGACAAAATACTGATGATTTTTCTCTTCAAAAACGACCAGCAAGTCCCCAGGCATTCCTTGTATATTTTCGTTTCCCTGACCTTCTACAGTCATATAGTTACCTGACTCAACACCTGCTGGGACTTTAATATTTATCGTATTTTCTTTTTTAACCATACCATCCGGCGCTACCCCAGATGGTCTATTTCCAATGATTTTTCCATTACCATCACATCTAGGACATACACTTGTCTGTTGCATCCTTCCAAGAACCGTATTAGTCACCTGCATAACTTGACCGTTCCCGCCACAGGTTGAACAAATACTTAGTGTTACACCTTCAGATAAAACTGAACGTTTTATTTTTACTTTCTTTTCAATACCCTTAGCTATATCTTCAAAAGTTAAAGATAATTTTATTCTTATGTCTGAGCCCTTAGACCTAGTGCTCCGTTGCCTCCCTCCTCCAAAAATACTTTCGAATGGGCTACCGCCAAATATATCTCCAAATTGAGAAAAAATATCCTCCATATTCATATGTACTCCACCACCAAAACCGCCACCTTGCGAACCACCCACACCAACTCCAGCATGACCAAACTGGTCATACTGACTTCTTTTTTGATTGTCACTAAGAATACTATACGCTTCAGCTGCTTCTTTAAAACTTTTTTCTGCCTCCAAATTTCCAGGGTTCTTATCTGGATGATATTTTAAAGCAAGTTTACGATAAGCTTTTTTTATAGCCTCCGATGAAGCATCTTTAGATACGCCTAGTATGTCATAAAAGTCTCTCATTTTTTATTTATCACAACCTTTGCATGACGAATCACTTTATCATGATATCTATATCCCTTTTCAAATACACTTAAAACAGTATTATCTACTTTTTTTTCATCTTTCTGGGTTAACATAGCATCATGTATCTCGGGATCCAAAACCTCACCTTCAGCACCAAATGAATCTATATTTCTAGTTTCTAAAAAACGTTCTATTTTTGTTTTCAAAATATTTATTCCATCAATTAGCGAATTTTCATTATCCTTATTTGCTTGTTCAGCAGAGCTAACCATTCTTTCTATATCATCAATAATGGGAAGAATATCTCTGATTACACTCTCACCGTCATATTGCAACAATGAAGAAATTTCCTTATTCTTCCTTTTTCTGAAATTCTCAAATTCAGCTTTTAATCGGATATGTTTATCCTGCAACTGGTCAATTTTATTTTGTAACTCAGTACTATTAGACTTTTTTTGAGATTTAGATTCTTTTTTCTTTACAGTCTGCTTTTTTGTCTTATTTGATTTCTTATCTGCCAAAATGCACTCCGCGTAATTAACTGATTAATTATTCTAATTATAGAGGACGTTTCCAAATATTATGCTATTTCATAATTCCAGATACAGCTCTATAACTACCTATAACAGAAATAATGCCAGAAAGTAATGCTAGCCATAAAAATAAAATTGGAGCTATAGATAATTGAATATTCCAACTGGTGAAGTTATTCATTATATAATTGGCACCATTTATTGTGCCGATTATTAATGGTGAGGCTATTAATGTAGCAATAAAACCATCTATTAACCCTTCAAAAATAAATGGCATTTGTATAAATAATTTTGTAGCACCAATTAACTTTAAAGAATTAATCAAATCTTTTCTGGAAAATATTGACAATTTAACTGTGTTATATATCACTAATACTGCCACCAATATTAAGACCATCGCAAAAAATGGAAAATATTTCATTATTCTAGCATATGTTCTTTCAATTTTTTTTATTAAATGTCCCTGATATCTCACTTCTTCAATTCCATCAAAATTTTTTATTTCATTCACAATTGGAGAAGCATCTAATACCTGGTCTGATTTTCTTTTTAAATTTACAACTGCACTTATGGGAAGAGGATTATAGCCTAAGATAGATAGTATATCTTCACCAAATTGATCTTGGAAAATCCTAACCGCATCATCTTTATTAATCACTGTTGAAGATCTAACTCCTTTAATTTTTAGTATCGATTCAGATATATTTTTAGCTAATTGATAATTAACATCCTGTTTGAAAAAGACTTCTATTTTATATTTAGATCTAAGATATTGTAATATGGATTTTGTATTTTCTCCTGCAATAGCCAAAAGACCAACAAAATACAGCGCAAGAAATAAAGAAAACACAGCTGTAAATGTTGTCATTTTATGTCGCCAAACATTTTTAATACCTTCAGAAATCAAATAAAGAAACTTATCCATCAGCTTCCCCTAAGCGAGCCATCTTTTAGCTCAAGAATTCGACGACCACGACCTTTTATTAAATTATAATTATGCGATGCCATCAAGATAGTAGTACCATTGTTATTTATCGTTTCCAACAACTGCACAAGCTCAAAAGCTGCTACCGGGTCCAAGTTTCCTGTTGGCTCATCTGCGAGTATTATATCTGGCTCTTTTACTATGGCTCGAGCAAGTGTAACCCTTTGCTTCTCGCCACCTGACAGTTCATCTGGGTAGTGATCCCTTTTACCATCAAACCCGACAAGCTCTAAAGCTTCCTCTACTCTATAAGGTATTTCACTAGCGTTGTAGCCCATTACATGTAACGGTAAGGCAACATTTTGAAATACATTCCGGTCATTAAGAAGATGGTAATCTTGAAATACCATTCCAATGTTTCTTCTAATATTTGGAATTTGTTTTTTACCTGATGATTCTGAGTTATAAGCCCCTACTTTAATTTTTCCAATATCGCATAATAGGTCAAAATAAATCAATCTCATCAATGTGGTTTTTCCAGAACCAGTTGGTCCTATCAGGAAAACAAAATCACCATCATCTATCAAGAAAGTTAAATTTGTAACACCTCTTCCTTTATTATGGGTATAAGAAACATTTTGAAATTCTATCATACTATTAAATTACTTATTTATTATACATAGAAAAAGCTACGAAGATTGACAACTAGAGGTTAATCTTATATTAAAGAATTAGCAATATACATACCAATTAATATGCGTAACTTTAATTTCTTATTTCTAAACAACATAAAAAAAATAACAAATAAATGACATTACTATTAGATATCATTTTAGTCCTTGCATCAATTGTGATGCTTTGGAAAGGAGCAGATTGGCTTGTTGAAGCAGCATCTGAGATAGCTCATTCATTAAAAATTTCTGACCTAGTAATTGGACTTACAGTTGTGGCGTTTGGTACTTCAGCACCAGAGTTTGCTGTAACAATTCGGGCTGCTATAACCGGCCAAACCGACATATCTATCGGAAATGTTGTAGGATCAAACATATTCAACCTTGGTTTTATTCTAGGTGGAACAGCAATGATCAGATCAATAAAAATCACTCCGAAATTGTTGTATCGGGATGGTCTCTTTCTTTTTTCGATTACTCTTCTTATCTATGTTTTTTTCTTTGGGTTTAATGGTTGGGATTTAAATGATAACATTTCAGTGATAGAAGGATCCGTACTTTTCCTTACACTAGTAGGATATATATTGTTCCTATTTTTTAAAAAAGAAACGATAGAAGAAACACACCCAGAATCAGCTACATTAAATTCATATGCATATTTCTTTTTAGGATTATTCATGATTGTTCTTGGTGGTCATCTTATGGTTGAGCACGCATCTTCATTAGCACGTGCCTTTGGCGTATCCGACTGGGTAATAGCAGTGACTATAGTTGCAGCGGGAACTTCAGCACCTGAATTGGCGACCTCTTTAACTGCTGCACTTAAAGAAAAACATGGTATGGCAATAGGAAATCTAATTGGCAGTGATTTATTTAATTTATTAGGTGTTCTTGGACTAGCTGGCATTATTAATCCGACAAATATTCAGGCTGATATACACTCCAGCATAATTGTATTAATTATTATGGTCTTAATGGTTATTATTATGATGAGAACTGGGTGGAGAATAAGTAGAGCTGAAGGAACCTTACTAGTTTCCTTAAACCTAGTTAGGTGGTATCTAGATTTCGCGGGATAACCTAGTCTTTAACATTATAAAGGTTGTTTTTATTTATATATTCCCATATAGGTAAAGTAACCATATATCTTATGGTTAGATCTTTTACCCATCTTGATCTTATTTTTGTTGATGAAAGCTCAAATCGCGGGATGTTTGCAAAGTGAACTTCTTGAAGAATCCAATGTGGAATATCGCTAGGTCTAAACCCCGGCCTAATAGCTACAATCACATTACATTCTTTTAATATTTTTTTTGGATCTTTCCAGTTCTTTAGATCTATTAAACTATCGCTTCCGATTAGGTAATACAATTCATCATTTTTTAAGCCAGACTTCTGTTTTAAATCAAGGATAGTATCAATAGTATATGATACTCCCTTTCTAACAATATCAACATCTGAATATTCAAAGTTTGGATTATCACTAATGGCTATTTTAACCATCTCAATCCTGTGGTTTATAGGCGTAATATCAATCTTATGAGGTGGCGTATATGCTGGGATAAAAAGTATCTTATCAAAATTCTCAGCTTCACAAACCGTTTGTGCAATCAGTAAGTGTCCTATATGAGGAGGGTCAAATGTTCCACCGAATAAACAGATTTTCATTATTTTTCTGCCTTTTTAAACAATTGATCTACTTCTTCAATAAATTCTTCACGAACTATATGCTTTTGACCTTTATTAAGCCAATAATCCTTTGCCTGATTAATATTTTTTTCCTGAATAAATGACTTTATCATTCCAACATGAACCTCTTCAATAATATCAGTGTCATAATATTGATCTAATGCATTATTAAAAGACATTCTCGCTGGTTCAAATTCATCCATTTTTAAATATAGAATACCTGTTTCATAAAGTTTTTTTGCGAGTTTATTTCTCAGAATAGACATAGACTCTGTCACTGTCTGATTATATTCAGAATCGGGAAAATCATCTAAAAATTCTATATATCTCTCAAGTGCCTTTTCCGTATAAGATTGATCGTTATAATAAGCAGGACTCTCAATACGATAAGCTTCACATATTCTAAATCTTGATTTTTCAAAAAATGGACTGTACGCCATTTTCCTTGTTAGATTTTCATATTCTGTTATTGATAACATAAACTGATTATTTAAAAAATAGGCTTCAGCTAAAAAAAACTGAGCATCGTCGCCATAATCAGTCCCGGTACCTCTTGATAAAACAAATTTAAATTCATCTTGAGCTTTTACATACTTTTCTTCATCTAAATAATCCATACCAATCTTTAGGTGTTCTGCCAGTGAAAGGGATTCATCTGGAAGAGTTGATGAGCACCCAATAATAATAAATAATAATAAATAAATTCTTTTCATATTAAAAATTCAACCTGAGTGATAAACCACCAATACCATAGGAATTGTTTGCATCAAATAGCAAGCCTAGGTCTAAATCAATTTTACTCCCTTTATCTTCTATATTTTCTGAATCTTTATTTCTATTGGCCCAAACTGCTTCTAGCCCACTAACAACATGGTTAAACATCATAGCGCTCACACTAAATTTAGCAAATGAAAGCCATTGATTTGCCTTATACCTTTCATCAAGATAATACTGCTTCTTAGGAGTTTTAATTACTATCTCAGTGCTATCACCTACGACTTTTTCTTCCCAGTACCAATTTGTAGAGGCATCAGACCAACCTCCAACAAACTGATCATATTTTCCAATATTCTCATAGTAGTGTCTATCTTTAACCATACTTATATCATCAGGATATAAATCGAAATAACTAACAATTAGAGCAAGGCTGTCTGAGTGTAAAAACTCTGTATGAAATATGTTTTGCAATTCTCCCTTCAAATGGATAGTCAGATGATGAGTCCCTCTATAATCTCTTGCTGCTTTAAAATCTGAAAGATATCTACCATTATGTTCATTTTTTTCTAAACCAAACCCCCAAACAAAATTCCACCAGTTTTGTAGGCTCCAATTATTATCAGCAAATTCTTGATAATTCATTCTAATCTCGTCTGCTCTTTTATTTGCATAAAGGATGCTTGTTAGAGTTAATATTTCTGTACCAATAAATAGACTTGGTTTCCATATAGGTTCTTTATTATATAACTGCCCCAAACCTGGAACTATCAGAGACATAATTAATGGTTTACCAGGATAGAATGTCGAATCTTTATCCACAATCACT
>CAZYDX010000060.1:0-12955 GCA_964646455.1 uncultured bacterium
CCACCGGCAGACATATCTCCATCAACAGCAGAAATATGATTATATGGATATTCTCCATAAAACCTACTATACCAAAGGCCTGAGTCATGCAAATACTCTAATGATTTTCTCCATAGCCATGCATTTTTAGGTAAATACATACTCCATAGAGTAATCTGACGACTAGAATCATCAAGCTGTAGTTCACCCTTTTGTACAATCCAATTTGGGTCAGCAAACCAGGCAAAGTCATGAACATTTTTCTGTCTAAAGTGAATGGTTTTATTCTGGTGAGTTATTACTGATTCCTTTTCACTTCCTTTCTTCTTCTTTTTTTTCTTCCTCGGATTATTTTCTTTGGAATACTTTGCTAATTCTTTTTTGGAAAGATCTTTTAAGGAGTCTCCTATTACTGCTAGAGAGTCTAACCAAGCTAGTTCCTTTTCACCGTCAACCATATCACCAGTAGCCATAATTCGGTAATTCTCTGGAAGCGTAATCTTAACATCGAACGTACCAAATTCACTGTAAAACTCCCCCATATTCAGATATGGCATAGGGTGCCATCCATCCTTATCATATACAGCAGGCTTGGGATACCACTGTGTTATTTCAAAATGTTTTCCAGTATGACCAAGTCTTGAAACAACCCTCGGTAGTTTGACAAAGAAAGGTGTCTCAATTGAAATTGTTTTACCAGGCAATAGTGACTTCGGAAGAATTACTTTTGCAACATCAATCCACTCACTGTGATACTCCCAGGTTGTATTTACACCATCCACAGAAAAATCTAAACTATCTATATACCCTCTATCTTTTTCTTTTGTATATAAAAACCGAGTACTTCCAAGCCGAATAAACTGTTTGGCCATCGCACTAGAATCATTCTTATAGGCATTTGGCCAGAGATGAAACCAGATAAAGTCAAGGGTGTCACTGCTGTTATTCTTGTAGGTTAGTTTTTCAAACGCTGTAAGAGTACGGTCCGTATCATTTAGTGTGACCTCAATATCATAACTAACATCCTGTTGAAAATAATCTTCAGCCATACAATAACCAGCTAATAAAATGATCAGTAAAAAATACTTTTGCATTTAAATAAATATTTTATTCAATAAATCAGCGAGTCTAATGCCAGCCTGCATAAGTCTCATATCAAGAATAGGTCTGGTTTTATATGTATATTTATAATCAAGATTATCACCTTCATAATCATAGCAAACCTTTCGGTATTCTCTAGACTCATGTGCGAAAGATATAAGGTCTCCAACTAGCCATTTTCTGCAGATATTTTCATCAAATTTTAATTTCAAAAAATTTGCATATTCTGTATAACTAAGCTTCTGATAATCCAATAGTTTTTCATCCCAAACCTTGTGAAGGTTCGTTGGTTTGTTAAACCATTTTATTTTTACGCTGTTTGCTCCTCTATCTTTTCCATTACCAACATGGAGCGGTTGGTGCAGGTCTCCGACCAAATGCACTAGCCATTTTAGGGCCTCTTGTTTTTCCTGAGTTTCAGCATTTGAAGAATGAGCAATATCTGAAAATTCTTTTATTTTTTCAATTATATCCCCGCGGTGTTTTCCCTTTACATAGTTCTCACCATCAGGTATTGTAGCATAATGCCAGGTACTAGCATGGCTCCAATTTGGATCTGATCTAATCTCATCACCCCAGAAGCTTAGATATGCAAGATCATGGTGACCCATAATTCTTTTTATTTCTCTCTTTGCTTTGTTACTTAGTCTATCTTCCGCGACGCTACCAATTACTCTGTGACCGGTATTACCCCAGCCATATAGGTATGTACATATAATTAATATAGAGCAAATGTTTTTCATACAAAGAATCTAGGGTATTATTTCATTAATACCATTTTCCCTGTTTGGATATATCCATTAACCTCTACCTTGTAGATATAGATTCCGCTAGGCATTATTTCATCATTCTGATTGATACCACTCCACTTATAAGTATGATACCCCGCAGGTTTATATCCACGATAGCCTTCTTTAACTATCTTACCATTTAGGTCGATAATTTCCAAAGAGACCTTACTGCCGGCTTCTAAATAATATTTGATATTGGTCTCTGGATTAAATGGATTGGGATAATTCTGAAATAATGTAAATGACTTAGGTAGTATATCGTTTTTATCAACATTGACATACTCTCCAATGTTAAAATCTTTGTCGGTTTTATGGATAGTCCCTCCGTAGGTACCGATTATATATCCACCATCAGATGTATTCTCTAAATTTTCAGCTATCCCACTAAGCGTAATATTTATTGATTCTTCATTGGGCCCTGATTTTTTGATCCAGCAACCGTGATACGTTGGTGGTGAAATATTTTTTGAAGCAAGCCATGCTATTCCGTCATTTGCTGTGTTAGCAATTGATACGCCCACTGTTAGACCACCATTTTGAAACGTTTGGTTTTGGTTGTTTTGTCCATTCTCATCGACAGTAACCAAAAATACCTTTGTATTACTATTACAGTTTGATGGGGTTGCAGCACATTTTTCTCCAATGATTGTAAATCCACCATCACTGTTTTGAACCACATCATGAGCCTCCTCATAATAGTTACCACCATACTCTCGCTCCCAAAAAGCTCTACCATTTTTATTTGCTTTTACTATCCAGAGATCGTTGTACCACTCAAAAGAACATGGGTATTGAGAATTGCCGTGTGTTTTCCCTCCAACCATTAGAATCATATTATCGTTTGTTTCTATAATGGATCGAAACTTATCGTCATCGCAATTACCACCATAATATTTCCGTTTAAGTAGAGATCCATCTGGAGAAAACTTTGCCATATGTGCTTTATCAGAAACAGGTCCACCAACAGCATAGTAGTTTCCATTACTATGCTCAATTACATCTTCATAATATGGATATGTATTAGCAACCCCACTTGATGTTTTTTTCCATTGAAAATCTCCGTTTGAGTCGACCTTCATGATTCCCTGCCATCCGGCATAAAGATAACCACCATCGCTGGTTTGTATAATTGAGTTAGATCCCCAGTAGTTAGGAAGATTGTACGAGTTTTGCCATTCTTCATCTCCATACATATCAAGCTTTGCTATCCATACCTGATCATCAACACAACCCGCAACAATAAACCCACCATCATATGTTTGCTTTACTGCCTGAAAACCTCCGCAATAATTTTCTGGAGTTATATCTTTCGTAAAAGTAATTACCTGGTCGCCTTGACTAAAAAGAACGGAGAAAATAAAAAATATAAATAGAGATCTTCTCATCATAAAAAATTAGAAATCTTAGGATAAAAAATCTAATTAATGTTTCTTTGTTTTTTTATTTCAGTATAGGCATCACTGACTGCCTTAAACTTTTCTTCTGCAGTATTCTGAATTTCTTTACCTAGGTGCGCGACTTTATCAGGGTGATATTTTACTGCCATCTTTCTGTAAGCTTTTTTTACCTCACTGTCTGTAGCATCAGAATTAATCTCTAGAATTTTATATGCACTGTCCATAACCTTAATAAAAATGGCCTTAATCGATTCGTAATCTTTATCACTAATATTTAGATAACCTGATATAGTATGAATCACCTTGACTTCCTCAGGATGTATTTCGCCATCAGAAGAAGACAACCCAAAAAGCACATGAATTAGCTCTAGTCGACTAGGATGATCCATAGACTCCTGAATCTGTCTACAGACTTCGGCGGTGCTGTATTCCTGCTTCAGTATCTCTTGAAACATTTTAATAAATACCTGAGACTGCTGCCGACTTAGATTCCTTTTCAAAAAACTTTTTACATAGTCTAGCTCAGACTTAAGGAGTTTTCCATCTGCTTTCATCACTTTTGCAAAAAGAACCAACAGTGATACCATAAAATCACCAGCCTGAGACTGCTTGATTTGCTTATAGGTCGTATCACTAGATCCAGCGAAAATTACTCCAAGGATGCCGCCAATTGGACCACCAAAGGCCCAGCCTAGCGTACCCCATAATATTTGTTTCCCAGATATCATTTATTTTTATCCAGCATATTTTTCTTTTTTCCGTGCTGCCATTCGTTTATTTTGGTCAAGTTCCATTTTTCTTAGCCTGATCGATCCAGGAGTTATTTCAACAAGTTCATCCTCTGCAATAAACTCTATCGACTGGTCAAGCGACAATCTTTTCGGAGGTCTAAGATTGACCGTATTGTCAGATCCAGAAGCACGCATATTTGTTAGTTTTTTTTCTTTTGTAATATTTACATTTAAATCTTCAGGCCTATTCCTCTCTCCTAAAATCATCCCTGGGTACACCTCTTTACCGACATCTAAAAATAATTCGCCTCTGTCAGCCATACCAATTGAAGCGTAGGTGGTGACCTTCCCTGCACGGTCTGCGACAATCACTCCACTATTTCTCTGTGGAATCATACCAAACCATGCTGCGTAACCATCAAAGAGTTTATTCATAATACCAGCACCCTGAGTATCAGTTAAAAATTGAGATCGAAATCCTATAAGCCCACGTGATGGGATAGAAAACTCCATATTCACACGCCCACTTCCATGGTTCTGTAAGTTTGTCATTCTCCCTTTTCTTGTAGAAAGTTTATCGGTTATAGTCCCGACCTTGTCTTCAGGTATATCAAGAAATACTTTTTCCATAGGCTCTAGGATTTTACCATTCTCTTCTTTTGTAATTACCTTTGGCTTTGAGACCATAAGCTCATAGCCCTCTCTGCGCATTGTCTCTATCAGGACAGCCATTTGTAATTCCCCGCGCCCACGAACCTCAAACACATCTGTCCGCTGCGTATCTAGCACCTGTATGGAAACATTAGAAAGGATTTCTTTATTCAGCCTCTCTTTTATGTGTCTGGTGGTCAAATATTTTCCTTCTTTACCGGCAAATGGGCTGTCATTAACATAGAAAAGCATCGAGACTGTGGGCTCATCTACCTCAATCCTAGGTAATGGCTCAGGATCTTCATTGTTTGCGATTGTATCTCCGATCTTTATTCCATCAATACCAGCCACTGCAATAATATCTCCAGCCTCTAGCTCATCAACCTGAATTCTCTTTAGGCCTTCAAAAGTATAAAGCGCAGAAAATTTTTTATTATGCTCGACGCTGTTTTCGCTGCAAAGTGAATACGAATCACTCATCCTGAGTCTCCCATTGTTTAATCGGCCGATTGCAACCTGCCCAACATAAGAGTCATAGTCAAGGCTGGTTATTAAAAACTGTGTGTCTTTACTGTCATCGACGATTGGTCCTTTAATCTCTTTAAGAATCGTATCAAATAATGGCTCAAGGTTTGATGAACTTTCATCCAAACTAAATTTTGCTATACCTTCCTTTGCGTTAGTATAAATTATTGGAAATTCAATTTGCTCTTCTGTCGCATCCAGATCAATAAATAAATCATAGACCTCATTAACAACCTCTTCAACCCTTGCATCAGAACGATCTATCTTATTGATTACAAGTATTATTGGAAGATCCTTATCTAACGCTTTTTTTAATACAAATCTTGTTTGTGGCAGAGGACCCTCACTAGAGTCAACTAAAAGCAGTGCACCATCCACAAGGTTTAAACTTCTCTCTACCTCACCACCAAAGTCAGCATGCCCGGGAGTGTCCATAATATTAATTTTTATTTTTTTATAGTTTACGGCTGTGTTCTTTGCCGTTATGGTGATGCCCCTTTCCTTTTCTAGATCCATAGAGTCCATTATCCGTTCTTCAACCTCTTGATGCTCTTGAAACGTACCGCTTTGTTTTAAAAGGCCATCAACAAGAGTTGTCTTACCATGGTCTACGTGAGCGATGATTGCTATATTTCTAAAATTTTCTTTTCGCACTGGTTTTCCTTATATATTGCGTTTTAAACCATTATATCACATAAAAAAACCCTCAATTAAGAGGGTTTTCTCGAGAGTAGCGGGGGAAGGATTCGAACCTCCGACCTTTGGGTTATGAGCCCAACGAGCTACCAGACTGCTCCACCCCGCGATCATTAATTTTTTTTCTTAACTGGAATGGGGGTCGAAAGATAACCTTAGTAAAAAAATTTTCCAATAGTTTCGACATCATCTACAAATTTTTATTAAAATTTTATTTTGATAAATTTTTAGGATAAAATAGAACTGATTAATAAAATCAGCACCCGGAATTTGGAGTTAAAAAAATATGGCCAATAACAAAGAACTAGATGCTCTCTTACAGATACTAGCTGGAGAGCAAACTATAATCCAACGTACTGATCAAAAGGCTTTCACGCTTTTATCTATCCTTGGGGCTTTTATGGTATTCTTCATTGTTCATTTTACAAAAATGCAGTTGGATATGGTTATCTTCTCTCTGATTATGATCTATTTCCCTGCGGCAATGGGAACTATCTATTTTTTAGTTAGAGTACTAATCCCAAGAGTTCGTGGAGCGAAAGAAATAAATGACAACCCAGATGAAGAACAAGCAGAAGATATTAATCCAACTTTTTTTGCAGGAATAAGTCAGTTTGATACGCCAGATGAATATTCCAAATATTTAAAAATCATTGCCACAGATGAGAAAAAACTATACAAAATGTTTTCTGCGCAGGTTTTCTCGCTAGGTCTTATAAACCAACGTAAAAATAATAGCTTGAGAAAATCGATGGTGTTTTTTGTAACAGCTTTGACATCTGAGCTGTTGATAATAATGTACTTGGCATACCTCAGAGCATACTCCTATCTCGACGATAGAATTTATCAGTTTATATATGGTATCATAATAATCAGCGTTATAGCGATTACTGTATCGAGATACGATGTCATCGCAAAGGTTCGAAGACAAATCGGAATATGATAAAAATATTATCTATATGTATTATTAGTATAATGATCGGTTGCGCAGGGCTTCCAATTTCAACTTCAGGACCTCAGGGTGAAGTAGGACCAGAAGGACCTGCTGGTCCAAAAGGACCACCCGGTCCAAAAGGGGCCAAAGGAAATGATGGGAAAAGCATCTCGCAAGAGCTAATAGATAAAATAGAAATTTCAATAAAATCTAAAAATAGTGAGTCTATTATTGGATCAATCGCATATAGCTTTGGTATAGCGCCAAGAATAACTGGGTTTGCTTATCTCACTTCAAATGGTAAAATATATAAACTCGAAAATAAAAATCCTCAAAAGCTTGGGGATAATATTGAATTTGTTACTCAAATTTCAAAAAATCAAAAATTTGTTTCATTTGGAAGAACAACATACGGTGATGATATTAAACAGTTTTTTACTGCTGTTACACAAAATGGGAAGATATTCACCTCAGAAGATCTGAAGTCTTGGAATGAGAATGCAAATATTCCAATCTATAATTAAATCTTATTTATTAATCCACTTCCTACTCCTTCTATTTATAGAAAACCTATTTTCACAGAACCACTGGGAAACAGCAATTTTCGCTGGCGATAATTGGAGATATTTACTTCCTAATTCTGAACTACCTGCAGATTGGAACACTCTAAGCTATAATGATGGCATGTGGGATGAAGGCCCGGGAGGATTTGGTTACTCAGATAATGATGATGGTACAATTATTCAAACAACCATATCAGTTTATCTTAGAAAAACTTTTTATATTAATGATATTTCAAAACTTTCTAGAGCCGTACTAAATGCTGACTATGATGACGGCTTTATAGCTTATTTAAATGGGCATGAAGTAGGGCGGTCATATAACCTTCCTGAGCCAGGAATTCTTGTTGGGTTTGATGAAAGTACAAGTTATGACCATGAAGCATCGTTATACAATGGGGGCCAACCAGAAAGTTTTATTATTGATTCACTAGAAATAGAATCATATCTAAACAATGGTGAAAATATTCTGGCGGTTCAGGTACACAACGTAGGACTAAATTCTTCAGATATGTCCAGCAATTTTTATCTAACCTTTGGGATATCAGACAATTCAGAATTTTATAGTGATCCTCCCTCCTGGTTCCAGGAACCGATTATTCTTGGTGAATCAAATCTGCCAATATTATTAATTGATACCTACGGTGAAGAAATCATCGATGAGCCAAGAATACCAGCTTATATGGGGATTATTGATAATAGTTCAGGCCTCAATCATATTAATGATCCATTCAACGATTACGATGGACACATTACAATCGAAAAACGCGGTAACTCATCTCAGTGGCAAGAAAAAGCGCCCTATAGATTTGAGACAGTCGATAATAATGGTGAGAATAATAATGTTGAACTCTTAGGCATGCCAACTGAGAATGATTGGGTATTATATGCACCATGGCAAGATAAGACCTTGATCAGAAATACTTTAACCTATAGCCTATCAAATCAGATAGAAAGATACGCATCCAGGACTCGCCATGTTGAGCTATACCTCAATGATGAATACCGCGGCGTATATGTGTTGATGGAAAAAATAAAAAGAGATGGTGACAGAATAAACATATCAAAACTAGAGCCAGATGAGATTACGGGAGATGATCTGACCGGAGGATATATCCTGAAATTTGATTGGTATTACACTGGCGATAACATTGGAGGTTTTGAGAGCCCCTATGATGGTATGATATATAATTACCACTATCCAAAGCCTAGCGATATTGTTCCTGAGCAAGAAATTTATATACAAACATATATCAATGAATTTGAGAATATTATGCTCAGCGATGACTATGCAAATGATTCAACTGGCTACCCTTCTATGATGAATGTCGAGTCATTTATTGATTTTATACTTCTGCAAGAGCTTTCAAAAAACGTAGATGCATATAGGCTTAGTACGTATATATATAAAGATAAAGACAGCACTGATGATAGACTTACGGCTGGCCCAGTTTGGGATTTTAACCATGGCTATGGAAACTGTGACTATGGTGAGACCTGGGAAACAGAAAACTGGCTTTTAGAGTATAACCCTGAAGGCGGAGACCAGATGGCTTTCTGGTGGGAGCTTTTATGGGAAGATGAAAATTTTCAGCTCAAAACAGCCGAGCGGTATACAGAGTTAAGAACAACTATATTCTCGGAAGATAATATTAATAGTATAATAGATAGCATTGCGGACTATTTAGGCCCAGCAGTCGATCGAAATTTCAATCGCTGGACTCTACTTGGGAATTATGTATGGCCGAATTATTATGTTTTTAATACATATGAAGAAGAAATAAGCTATTTAAAATCATGGACAGCAGAAAGGTTAGCCTGGATGGATAGTGAAATATTATTATTAGATATAAAAGAAGATATTCTTCCATCAAAGGTATCACTAAAAAAACCGTACCCAAACCCCTTCAATCCAAAAACAAATTTTGTTATAGATATAACTAACGAATCAACCATTGGGCTAGATATTTATAATATTCTGGGAAATAAAATATGGTCTATAAATAATAATGTGTCATCAAGAGGAAAATACAAATTCATTTGGAATGCTGTGGATAATATGGGGGGGTCTGTTGAGTCAGGAGTGTATTTATATAGATTACATATAAACAATACATCCCACACAGGAAAACTATTCTATATAAAATAATTGGAACTTTTTTTGATGAGTCTTGTTTCTATATTAGGAGCAGACATTTATTTAAAGATACCCTACTACCTCTTTGGTTTCTCCCTTTTGTCTGCTCCTGCTATAAGAGAAACCTTTATTAAATCATTTTTTCCTTAGTGATAATCTTATAGGAATTCCCTCCAGGTCAAAACCGATTCTAATTTTATTCATTAAAAAACGTTGGTAAGAAACCTTTATTAATTTTGGGTAATTTGCAAATAACGCAATTACAACAGGTTGTTTATGAACCTGAACAGAGTAATTTATTTTTATTACTTTGCCTCTCTCAGCCGGAGGCGGATTGTCATTCATTACTTTTTCAATTAGGGTGTTCAACTTATTTGTGGGAATTGTATTTTTCGTTCGCTCATAAACTATCCAGGCAGTTTCTAGTACTTTATTGATTCTTTGACGCGTTGTAGATGATATAAATAGAACTGGAAAATGATCTAAGTCTCTAAACTGGAATCTAATTTCATCTGTAAAATCTTTCATCGTACTTGTAGACTTCTCAATCTTATCCCACTTGTTTACAATGAAAATAAGCGCTTTACCCCTGCTAATGACCAGTTCTACAATAGACTTATCTTGCTTCCCGAACCCTTTATCCGCATCAATCAATACAAGCGCTACATTACATCCAGAGATTGCATTCTGGGTTCTGACAGTGCTGTAGTACTCTATTTTATCTTTTATTTTAGAAAGTTTTCGAAGCCCCGCGGTATCTACGAGTGTGACCTCTTTCCCATGCCACTTTAGGTGTGAATCAATCGCATCTCTTGTTGTACCTGCGATAGGTGTCACAATAGTTTGTTCTCTCTGGAGAAGTGCATTTGTCAGAGATGATTTTCCAACATTTGGCATTCCTACAATAGCTAGTCGAAGGCTCTCTTTAACTTCAGATTCTTTTTTGGATATCCCCAGCCCAAGTTTTTGCAAAATACCATCCAATAGATCACCTGTCATTCTTCCATTTAAAGCAGATATTGCGAAAGGATCTCCTATTCCTAAGTGATAATAGTTTTGTGCTTGTGAATCATGTTTCATTGTGTCACACTTATTTATAACAAGTAAATATGGCTGCTCACTTTCACGAACAAATTGAGCGAGAGTTAGATCACTGGATGTGGCATCTTTTCTACCATCAATCATCAGTAATATCAAATCAGCTTCAGAGATAGCGAGCTTCGCTTGCTCTCTTACCGCTGCATTAAAAACATCAGCATCATCAGGAATAAAACCTCCTGTATCAATAAACCGTAGCCTTTGTCCACACCATTCTGCTTCTCCATATATTCTGTCTCTGGTTATACCTTCAGTGGAATCAACAATCGCCTGTCTATGACTGAGCACACGATTGAAAAATGTAGACTTTCCTACATTTGGACGACCAACGATTGCGATTAAAGGAGTAGACATAATAGTATGTTATTTATTTAATTAATCTTTGATACAAAGGAGATTAAATCCAATACGATAACGAGCAGGATTTTAATAAGAAATCTATTTTAGAAATACCATTTTCCTTGTTTCTATATAATCTCCAGCCTGAATCTTATATAAATATATTCCAGCCGAAACAGGTCTATTATTATCATCTTTTGCATCCCAGTATACTGATCTAAATCCAGCGAAATGTTCATCATCAACAAGTCTTCTAATTGACCGACCATTCATATCATATATTGTGATATTTACCAAGGCATCAAATGGTATATGATAGGCTATCTTTGTAAAAGGATTAAAGGGATTAGGAAAATTTTGATATAGAAGAAAATTATTCGGATATAGTCGATCTACTGATAACGCAGATGCATTAATACATTCATCCATAGAACTAAAAAAGGCGTTAGAATAATCAACACTATCAACTACCCAACCACATCCCGATATAGTTTGACAACTATTATTTAGCCAGCCAATTCCAAGGACCATGTCACAAAGACCAAAATCTATACCGGTTAGATCAATCACTCCTTCTGGTGGTTCGCAGTAAACTATTAGTTCATCATTTATGAAATAGTCTGCATAGCAGGCACCGCAATAGTCCGAAACGCAATTCAGATTGGAATCTTCATCACAATTACTGACAGAACATGGATCTACTAGACAGGATACAGGATTTTCGCAGTCACCTGAAATTGTAATAGAACTAACATTAATTGCGCTACACTCAACACACTGGATATTTTCACCTTCAATCTCAACGTATCTCCCTAGATAATAATTAAATTGTTCTATATGATCATTAAGATTGGATACATTAGATATAATATTTCCGGTTTCATCTTCTATATAATAAAGACCACAACTATCCATACAGAAGGAAGCTTCTGCTGCTCTTAAATAACCAGTCACGCTTGTACTCTGTTGACCATCATCAAAACAGCTTGCTTCACAGTCCTCCATTGTATCATAAGGTACAAGACCTCCACATCCTCCCCATGTAAACATCATACACTCTTGCTCTTCTTGGTCAAAATAATATTTTTGAAATGCAGCATCACACTCTCCCACATTAGGAGTATAATAACATCTCTGGACATTTTCAAAATCTTGCCTTATAGAACGAATTGTTTCAAAAAACTCATCAAAGCCATCAACTGATGTTCCATACTCTATGGTCACTCGCTTTATCATGTCATCAACACTGATTTCAAACCACTCTGCTCCACCATCATTACAATCAGGACAGCCTATTGTATTTTCTAAATTCATGAAAGCATCTATATCCAAGCTTGTAATAAGATTTTGCCAAGTTTCAATCTGAATACTTTCTTCAATTTCTATAGGCGTGTGTATGGAATCATTTTGATCCCATCCATATAAATTATAGGATATCTGTTCCTGATTAATTACTAAATCAGATAAGCAATATCCTATACATTCACCAAAAGAAGTCCCTGAACCCACGTGGATTATTCCTTGCTCTGAAAATGGATTACAGGTAATTGTAGTCTCAAAATCAGAGACTCCTTCAGGCTGGGTAATAATGGAATCACAATAACTTTCTTCATTATCTAGGTAGTATTTGAGCCAGTATAGAGCGTGTTCAGCAGCAGCACCCACAGGCTCTTCAGCTGAACCATGACCCATGCCTGCCGACTCAAACCAGAGCTTGTCAGTTGTTTCTGGAATGTATTCATACTGAGGTCTTGCCCACATATTTGCATAAATATCATCATCAGGATTAACTAATTCTTCATACTCCGTTTCTCCTGCATATACTAATGTTGGAACGCTGTGATCTAAATGCTCAGGAATTAGGCAGTAATACTCTGTCTCTGCCGGACAGTTTAAAGAATCCACAAATGCCACTGCTGGATTGAGTAGCATTACTGCATTTAGGGTAGAATCCAAAGTGGCTGCAACGTGCGCACCTCCCCCGCTAGTAGAGTGACCTGAAAAAACAAAGTTAAT
>CAZYDX010000061.1:0-12864 GCA_964646455.1 uncultured bacterium
ACATAAAAAATCAACTAAATTATTCAAGGTAATTATTCTTTTGACTATGCGGAGTTCATATTGATCTTAGAAAATACCCTTACCACATACCAGGTGACGCTATTGGCTGACTATTATATTGAAATGCCTATAGAGGAAATCATAGCATGAAAAAACAGCTTGATGCCCTCTATGTATCCAACAAAAAGGTACAAAAGGCTATCTCTAAACCAATACCTAAAAAAATAATAGATTGTTTTTATGACACCCCACTGACCGCATCTCAGATTGCAGAGGCGGTATCATTTCCAAAAGATAAAATATACTATCACATTAAAAAACTTATCTCATTAAATATTTTATTCGTATCTGAGACTGAAGAGGTTAAGGGGATTGTACAAAAAAAGTTTTTACCTAAAGGTTCAAAAATCATTTTTAGTGATGCTCCTAAGGAAGATAAGGCATTTGTTGTAAAAACAAATATTGGAAAAATAGATGAACTATCTAAACCTAAAATATTTATAGAACCATTCAAGGAAGATTATGATGAAGTGTCCACCCTTGAGCAGTCTAAGGCCGTTAAAGAAAAAAAAGTTAGTGGCACTAAAGATAGGCCACTTCCACCTAGACAATTATCTAGTGATTCATATAATAGAATTATTAGTGACCGTAGAAAGAGCAGGAATCGAAGGACATTTTTCCAGAGAAGATCAAATAGAGATCGGAGAATTAAACAGTCATTTGAATACAGCAGTCCAGAAAGACGTGTTCAAGATGTTAGAAGGAAAATCCAAGATAGGAGGATTATTAATTCACGTAGAATTAAAAATGATAGAAGGCTTGAGGGTGAGGTAAATGCGATAAAACGTACAATTAAAAAAACGTCTTCAGGAAAGTCTGACAAATTTATTAGTTCTTCCTTTTTATTTAGTTCTTTAGCTCATCTACAGGGTATGAAAAATGCTATAACATTTGTTCACTCTGGCGATATGGTAACCTGTATGCAAGCACAAATGGGCCTCGATGATTTTATTGTTAAAGATGTCCGTAATTATTCACTCCCTATGCGTATTGATGATCATATTATTCACACGCTTCCTGAACTGATTCGTCACGTATACTACCAGACAGTTGATATATCTAATAGTAGAGATCATTATTTAGCGATCAGCTCTAGTGACTATGACTATCAAATGGTATACATAGATACTGAAAACCTTGAAAACGATATTGAGGGTCATATCAAGAGCAACATTGAGAAGTCTTTTGAAATAAAGTATGATAAAACTATTGTGGACTGGTCATTGAATGATTCTTTTGAAAATAGTGCTGTGGTTTGTTATTCCACTAAAATTGATTCAATAAGGAACGATTATACTTCCCTTACAAATTTTGGTATACAGCCTAGGTATAACACGTCCATTCCACAGGTTATATATAATATTTATAGATACTCGCACTTTGGAATTGGTGGGGGTAACGCGCTTATTATATACATTGAAAACTACAGAACGAACCTCGTACTAATTCAAAATGCACAGCTAGTTGATTCACAGTTTTTTACAATAGGGTTTGGATCATTTATAAATGTGATAATTCATCTTTTTAATGATCCTGATTTGTTTCCTGCAGGGTCTAAACTATCTGCCACTAAATTTTTGCAAGACTATGGTGTTATAGATTCTGGAGTAATAACCAGTAGTGATATTCTGACACCTTCAAAAATGAAAAAAGCATTTGAAGAATTATCCCCTATTATAGATTCATTTAAGTCAGAGGTCCTTTCATCTTATAATTTTTTCACAGGCGTAAGAAATAAAATTTCAGGTAGAGGTCTGGTTATAGATAATATTTTTATCGGCGGTTCCGGATCGCATATAAAGAACATGAAAGATATTGTTCAGGAGTTGTTGAATTATTCTGTGCACAGCTTAGATGACCTGTACCTTGGTCATACAAAAAAGTTAACACTCCCAAAACAGCAAAAAAAATTATCCCGTAATCAGAAAAATTTGTTAAAAAAGCAGCGCAGTGTAGGCCAGGATATAGTAAAAATAAAAAACAAAATCGAGTTGAATGAAAGCGAGTTAAATGTATATAGTGATCTCTCTAGATTAGAAAAAGAAAGAGATCGACTTATTCTTGATAAGGCTCAGAATGTCAAGGCTCTTGAAAAAACTCAGAAATCACTATTGCTTGCCAAAATGAAAAAAACAAAACTGGATGATAATTTTAAAAATGATAGGCAACGTCTTGTCATCGATTTGGAAAAAATGTCCGATGATTTAGAGAAAGCTGAGAAAGAAAACTTAGACAGGTATAAAAAAGCTGACGAAATATCCCAGTATCTCAAAAATTCATCAAACAAGGATAAATCAAGGCTGGTAAACGAACAACAGTCTGTCACGGACATAGAGATCTTGATCCGTGATCTGCAAAGTGAAAAAAATGATATAGATAAAGATATCAATACGTTAGAGGCAGACATTGATATCATAAACTCAAAAATTGTTCAGCAGGAAAAGGCCATTGAATTAAATGTTAGGGAGCATGTACATATTGTATCTGAGCTCGAAGAAAAAAGGAAACAGGCAGATCATTTTTTCAATAATCCTTGGCGAAGGCCAAAAACAACGATGGACTTAAGAAAAATATTAGACAATGATAACAATGATCTAGCTAAAAAAATAAAAGAATTAGATATTAGTTTGATTACGAAAAACTCTGATCTTGACAAATACAAAGAGAAAAGAGCAGAGTTAATTAAAACCCTTTCTCCAATAAATATTGAACTCGAAGAGTCATTATCTAGGTATGATGAGCACAACTCAAGATTTATAAATATTAGTAATGAGTATGATAAAAATATGAATAGTCTAAAGATTATAGATGCCGATTATGAAAAAACAAATTCAATCTATCTTGATAATCTGTCTGAATTAAAAAGCGTAATTAAAGGCCTGGATAAAGAAGCGATAGAAAACACAATTAAAAAATATCAGAATAATCTAATAGAATATAAAAAAGAGCAGGAAAGTAGCCTCAAGAAGCTAGCTTCAATTAATAAACAGTTTGATTTAGATATATCCTATGATAAAGCAGAACAAAAAAATCTAATTAAGAAAAGAGTGCTCGCCGAAAAATCATTGGAATTTGCTCAAAGGAGAACCAGGTCTGCGAAAATAAAGCTAGAAAAAAATATTCAAGATATAGATAATGGGAAAAAGGAATTAAGTATTCTAACATATTTAGGTAATGCAATAAAGACAACCCATGAGCTAATGGAATTGAGATTTAGTGATGATCTCATGGAATTAAATAATGTAGATCGTTCTATTGAGACTTCTCTGTCAACCTCTGAGAAATCTATTTCGTGGTCGCTTTCACAGTTAGGTAGTAATAGGGAGAAGTTTGCATCACAAAATTCCAGTCTTTTGCAGCTAAAAAAGAGACGAAGCCAGCATGAAAAAAATGAGATGTTGTTTGTAAAAAATATTCTATCTGTGATGGATGCACTTCTGAATACACCAAGAGATCTAAGCCTGTTGAAAGAGAGTCTCCGGTCACTGAAAATAACAAGTGATAGTAGATTTAGCTATCTTAATAAGTTAAATGATAATGAGTCAGTCTCAGATAACGTTCAACAAAAAAAGGCATTTCTCATAAAAGAAAAATCAAATAGTGAAAGACTGGCAAAACGTAATGAAAAAATTATAAAGCAAAATGAAAATGAATTAAAAAATAAACAGCTAGATCTTCAGGAGATTATCTCTATCACAAATGATAAAAACAAAGAGCTAGAGGCTTTACAATTATTGAATGCTAAAGATATTGATTCAAATCAGGAGGTAATAAGGACTAGGGTATCAGAAATAGAGAAGTATGGAATTGATATTGAGCAGCTACAGACAAATAAAAAAGATAAAACGGAACTAAAGTCAGAAAAAAGAATTCAAGAGACGAATCTAGTTGATATAGTAAAAAAGATAGAAGTGCAATTAAAAGATATCGCTAGAGTAGAAAGAACCCTAACTGAAAGTGGAAGCCTCCATTCCAAAAAAATAGGCGACTTTGAAAATAAATCCCAAAATATAGAGAATGATATAGAACAATTATACAATGATATTGCATTAGAAGAAGAATGGATAAAAAAATCAAAAACCAGGGTTAAAGAAATACAGAATGAAAAATCAGCATGGCAGGAAGAGACTATAATATTAAAAGATGAAGAAAAAAGTCTTACTCTGGAAGTCTCAAAAATGACGAGGGATATTTTCAGTCATAAAGAAAATCTTCAGAATGATTTTTCAGCAAATATTGAGAAAATTGAAATAGAGCAGGCGGGTATTATTAAAAAATCCACTGATGAAAAAGAAAAGGTTAAGAAGAAATTATTTGTTGAGCTTGATAGCCTTCAGAAGCAAGAGGAAGGTATTCAGGCGCAACTAGATAGAGAAGTGGCTAAGTTGGATGCAATTAGCAATAAATATCAGAATATTATAGCCCAAATCAAAAAAGAAGAAGAGAGAATTCATTCTGATAACTCAGATATGCTAAAACAGTCTAATGAATATGAATATTCTAGGGATGATATACAGTCTGATATATATAAACTTCAGAACGAGCTAAGAATAATTAAGTCAAAAAAAGAGAGCCTAGAAAAGCAGCTGTCAGATAGAGTAATAACCAGCGCAGAGAGAATATTGCATCTAGAGGAAAGGTTAATATATAAAAAGACAGATGACTATCTTTCTTTTGTTATTGAAGGTTTAGAAAGAGTTGGAACAGAAACAGACCAGATTAACATAGCACAGGAGATTATTTCTGAATCTATAGAAGTAGATATTAAGGAAATCAAATCTTTAAAAGATTCTCTAAAAAATTTCAAGAAAAGTACCAAAGAAAAGTTGGCAGGTTTTATTGCTGATATAAAAAATATAGAAAAAGAATTATCTCCATATCAAAAGAAAAGAAATACGCTAACTCGCAAGATAAGGACACTAAATAAAAAAATCGAGACGTTAAATAAGCCCCTAAGTAAGTTACAAAATAATTACGAAAAAATATCTGAACAGAGAAAGGTTGATGAGAAAAATTTCCTCGTTTTTCAGAATACGGCGGAAAATGAGTTAAAGCAGATATCTCATAATAGGGGTGAAATAGAAGACGAAAAGGCTAAAGAAATCAATACAATCGATGATAGTCTTAGTGCCGCCATAGAAAAAATACAATTAAGAATAAAAGATAGTAAGGCCGCTTATAAGATAGGACTAAACCAGGCTGATGATAAGCTGTCCGATATACTGCATAAGGTAAATAACAGAAAAGAAAAAATAAAAATAATCATAACAGCTGGTAAGAAAATTCAGGAAGAGAATAAAGCCGAGAGTTTGTCAATCGTATCAAGAAGGAAAACAGCAACACAAGCGATAAAAAAATATAGGAATAATATTAAGGCCAAGCGCAATGGCTTAGAGAAAAATGAAAAATCTAAAATAATTGATTTGGAAAAGTATGAAAAATATAGGAGCAAAATATTAAAGCAGATAGATCAATTAGATGATTGGTTAGCGGCACTGACCTCTCAAAAAGAAAAAATAGAGCAGGAACTAGCAATTATTAACACCAGAATATCTAGGTATGATAAACGCAATCCAAATATTGATAATGATATAAATATTTTAAACAACCTTATCAAAGATTTGAAAGAAAAGAACAAATCAGATTTGAAAATCCAGTCCGATTCAAATAAAAAGTTTTTGAATAATAAATCAAAGATCGTGTTTGATTTAGAAACTTTGAATAAGAAAGAGTCAATAACGGGAGAAAAAATATCAAGCATAAATACATTGTTATCTAATAAAAAAGATGAGCTAGCTGATCTGTATGATGAAATAAAAAAAATTACTAATAATATAAATGATTTAGACCTGAATTATAAAATATTAGCTGATGAAAAAATTGATTTTACAAGTCAGATCGATAGTTTAGTAAATGATGAAAATAGAATAAAGTCTGTTATAAGTAGTACCATATCAGGAATAAAACAGAATATAGAAACTCGAAAAAGTATTAGCCCATTATTAAAAAATAGGATTGAAGGAATTAATGGCTTTATTAAAGAGTATACTGCTGATCAAAAGGTGATTAAAGATTCAATCAAACAATTGAGGCTAAATCAGAAAACAAAAGCGACCTTTCTAGTATTGGTAGAGCAAGATATAAGCTCAATAGGAAAGAAAATTGATTCTGCGGAAATATATTTACAAAATAATAAAAAAGTAATAGAGGATGAACTCACGCATAAAAAGATTCTAGTCGATCGTACTCAATCCGATATAATTGTTCTAGAGGATAAACTAGAGTCTGTAACGCTTCAATTGAAAACATTATACGAGCAAAAGACAATGACCGAAAAAGCTATTAAGGTTGCCGACAAAGATTTCAAAAAAAATAGATTAGATCAACAAAAAATTTGCAGGGGTATTAAAAATGAAAAAGCTGAATTAAATAATACAATGTTAGTAGTAAAAGCATCAGTTTATGATTTAGAAACGCGGAAAAAACCGCTTGATATAGAAAAAAGGAAAACAGATGATTGGATTGAAAATCTTAAAATAGAAATAGAACAAACAAGTATTGAGTTAAAAAAATTAAAAATGAATTTCACTGATAATGTAAAAAGTGTAAAAAAAGCAGATAAAATAATATCATCAGAGCATCAAAAGCTTAGAGATGAAGAGGTCGAGATTAAAGAAGCCATTAGAGATCTAGAGTTGAAGCTTGAGAACACTAATAACTATAATAAAGATCAGCGTAGGTATTTAGAAAATTCTATAAAAAAGAAAATTGATCTGGAAGATACATTATCCAATAAGCTTGAGATAAAACAAAATATAGAAAACAAACTTCATAGGACTGAGTCACTTATCATAGATAAAAAGAAATTTTTCAAACTGAAAGAAGAAGAAGAAAAACTAACAAAAGAAATTAATATGGCCGAAAATAAAATTAGTCATTTACGCGAGAATTTTAAATCAATTAATGAGGTCGTACTTGATATCGAGCATACCTATAACAGTACTATAAAGCCATTAAGCTCAAAAATATCAGCTGCTGAGCTAGCAGTTGTTGATGCTAAGACAATTATTAGAGAAACTGACAGAAGGATTTTAGAGCTAAATAGGAAAATTAGGATTGCACCAACCAAAGCTAAAAAACTAGAAGCATTACATCACAAGTATGTGAAACTCAAAGATGACTATGAGCTAAGAATGAAAGAGGCGGATAGAGGACTTCATCTTATAAAGAAAAAGATCAAAATACTGGAACAACAGCAAGCAGATAAAGAAAATAAAGATTATGAGATTACTAAAGATATTGACTATATAGCTAATATAGGTCTGTTACTAAATCCAAAAGAAACTCTCAATCTATTACCCGATCAACATAAGAAAGATTATTGGTTTTTTATGCCAAATCGTTTACTACAGGCTGGGACAATAGTATTTCTATTTTTATCCACCATTATAAATGTTTTTCAAACAAGCGCACTTAATATAAAAGAGGATACTATCCCTGATAAGATTAAAAATTATTCAGTCGTCACATCTGAGAAAACAGTATACGATGACCTATTAAATGACATCAACATATTAGACCATTTTAAACATAAAATGACCATTGATGAGATAAATTCAAAAAACATTGTCTCTCTATTAAAATACATTAGCAGCGCAGTTCCAAAAGAGTTTAAGGTGACTGAACTCACCGTGAATGAGCCTGGTTCCTCTAATAGCATAACTGATGCGGATGCATCATTAAATATTTATGTTGGCGGGTTTGTTAAAATGAGTTCGTCTAGGTCTAAAAAAGTATTAAATAGTTTTGAAGAAAAGATAGAAATGAGTCGATATTTTAAAGAAGTGAAAATAAATGAGCAAGCTGGTGGGAAGAAAACCAAAACAGTTTATGGGATCAATCTAATATTATGACAGTTTATAGGCAGAGGATAAAATTTTCAATCGTTGTGGCTGTGCTACTATCGAGTATGCTTTTTGTTATGTGGTATAATAATAAGATTTCTTCTAAGCTTAATTATATTGAAAGTAGAATCAGTTATCTCGATAGCGAAATTTTGGAGGGTTCAGTTCTTCCAATGAAAATTGAGAAAGCATTCTCAAAGTATAACGAAAAAAAGTCTGATTTAGACTTTTTTAGTGATCCAGCAATAGATAAAAAAGAATTAAAAAATAAAATTAAAAAACTGGCCAAAAATAATCGTATAAAGATCAATGAAATCATTATAAAAGAAACAAATTCTTTTAATGATATAAAGAATCAAGCGCGCATTGAGAGTATTCCTTTCATAGTCGAGAATATTGAGCTGAATGTTATTGGTAATTTCTTGGATATAGGGCTATTCCTAGAGTCGGTGATTCAGGATTCAGAAAATTTAAATCTTAATAAATGCGATTTTGATCTTGACCAGAATAGTGACAGGCAGGTCAGAGCTTCAATAGAGTTTTATACTTACTATATGGAGAAAACTTGAAGCATAGCACCCAGATATTATTTATTGTATTCATCTCTACTAGTTTATTGTGGTTTCTTTTTGATATTTTTCCAGAAAATAATTATAGAAAGAGTTTTTTAGAAAAAAATGATAGTGCCAAGAAGGAGATAGCGGAAAACAATCTCATCATTGAAAAAGCTCCCAAATCGCTATCAATAGGGAAAATAGATTGGGATAAAGATATTTTTTATGATAGGAGTGAGGCTTATAAAAATTGGTTTAAACTTACAGGCATATCGAAAATGCGGGAAGGTTATAAGGCTTTTGTTAATAATGAGATTATTAGAGAAGGAGATCGTATTAGAGGTTTTACTGTCAGATCGATCACAGAAAAAAAAGTAGTACTAAAGAAAAATAATAGTAGTATTACATTACGGCTATAGAATTGATGTATCGAAATATATTTAAGATAATTCTTCTGTTATCTATATCATCATTTGGTATTTGCCAAGGTATCTATATGATTGATGATATATATACTATTGAAGATGATTCTTCTTATAGTATAATTATTGATCATGACTCTCAAAGTCCAATCGAATATACCGTACGTGAAAATTTTGATCCGCCCACATTAATAATTCAGATTAAAAATGTCAAATGGGAGCGAGGGGATTTTACAAGGAAAAGCGCACATAGCCCATTGTATCAGTTTGATGTGAGTTTACTAAATATTAAAAAATTAAAACAAATGACAGCCGGAATCAGAATTCGTATGAGTTTCAATAGCATTCCAGAGTATAGTGTAATTGAATCTTCATCAGATGATAGAAATAGTTTGATAATAAAATGGAATAAAAAGAAAGAGAGAGAACAAGATATATATCTATCGACTTTTCGAAGATTACCGGATTCTAAGGTTAGTTTTAATTTTAAAGAAGCTGAATTATTAACAGTTGTTCGCCTAATGGCTTCACAAGAAAATTTAAATCTAGTTCTTGGTGGGGACCTAAAAGGGAGTGTCACACTTAAGCTTGAAGATGTTACTCTTGAAACAGCTATGGATGCTATTTTACATGTTAATGGTTACGAATGGTTTCTCCAGGAAAATATAATTATCATCAAACCATCAAGTCCAGAATCGCAATTAAGCGGTGAACTAGATACGCAAATCTATAGACTCAGGTTTGTACATGGTTCAATTATTACGGAGGCTCTTCAAGAAGTGCTAACTGACAGAGGTAAGGTGAAGTCACTCTCTTCATCGCAGTCGCTAGACTATGAGTTTGAGATAGATGATATTGTTATGGTCACAGATATTCCTTCTAATTTTGCTTTGATAGATCGCGTAGTCAATACGATTGACCAAGAAGGTGCTCAGATAAATATCTCAGTTAAATTTATTGAGACTACTCTTAAACGTGGAGAATCTATCGGTATTGACTGGAACTTAAGGCAGTCTTTGCAGTTTCCAGGCGAAAAGGAAGGCGTGATATCGGATAATGTCAACTTAGGTGAAATTGCAATAGGGATGGATACAATGAGCTTTGCTACACTAACAGCCCCTGTTGTTAAAACGATGCTTGCACTATTAGCAAATGACGATGACACCAAGCTACTGCAAGAGCCTCAGATCACCACAATGAATAATTCCCCAGCAAACATAATTGTAGGTACTACAATACCTATTTTAGTACCACAGGGCGAGGGTAGTGTGTTTGGTACAAACCCTTATACTTATGAAGATCAAGATGTGAATATATCTCTGGATGTTTTACCTCGGTTAAATGCCCACAATGCAATTTCATTAGCTATCAATGCATCTGTGCAGTCAATTATAGGATATGTAGGAGAAAATAGTCGCCCTATTATCTCGAATAGAGAAACAAATACAAATGTCAGAGTAAAAAATGGAGAAACATTGCTAATAGGAGGAATGATATTTGATACGGAAGACGAAAAAATAAGTAAGGTACCTATATTAGGTGATTTACCTTTAATTAAAAATATTTTCAGATATAGTTCATCAAATAAAGAACAGAAGGAGCTTTTAATTTTTATTACACCTACTATTATCTCTCAGCTTTAATATGGAGAATAATAAAATCGAAATATTTACGGATGGAGCATGCAGAGGAAATCCTGGTCCTGGTGGTTGGGGTGCATTATTAAGATTTGGAAGTAAAGAAAAAGAAATAAATGGATATGCTCCTACGACAACAAATAATATAATGGAGCTTACAGCCGTTATTGAGGCTCTAAAACAAATAAAAAAACCTTATGAAATAGATATAACCACTGACTCTACTTATGTTAAAAATGGTATTACGGTTTGGATTCATAATTGGAAGATTAATGGCTGGAAAACTGCAGCAAAAAAAAGTGTAAAAAATAAAGAACTCTGGATTAAACTTGATGAATTGATTCAGATTCATCAAATAAATTGGATATGGGTTAAAGGTCACTCAGGGCATCCTGAAAATGAAAAAGCTGATGAGTTAGCAAATATTGCAATTGATAATTTTGTTTAATTATTAACCATGCGCCAATCAAATAAGATTTTTTTCTTTTGGATATAATATCATTACCAGGCTTAAATAATATTGATATAAGATCTGAAAGAGAATTTCAAAAAGGTACGATACCCGGCAGTGTAAATATTCCAATTCTTTCAAATGATGAATTTGAAAAAGTTGGTAAAGAGTATAAAAATAATGGGCAAGAAGCTGCAATCATCCTTGGTCATAGATTAGTAAAAGGTGAACTGCGTGAAAAAAGAATTTCATTTTGGAAAAACCATATAATTAATAATCCTGATTGTAATATTTTTTGTTATAGAGGTGGCCTGAGATCTCAGATTGCATTGGAATGGCTTGAAAGGGTAAATATTAATATTAAAAGACTATCTGGTGGCTATAAAAAATTCAGATCAATTATTATAAATGAGCATACAGATATTAATAACTATAAAAAGAATTGGATTATTTTAGGGGGATTAACAGGCTCAGGAAAGACGACACTAATCAATCAATCAAATCAAAAAATAGATTTGGAGAAAATTGCAAATCATAGAGGATCAGCTTTTGGAAGAAATAAATCGGCTCAACCATCACAAGCTAATTTTGAAAATATGTTAACCATTGCGTATCTAAAACATCAATATTCTAATATTGTGTTGGAAGATGAAAGTCGAACTATTGGAAGGACAGGTCTTCCGGGTCTTTGGTATGAAAAGATGCAGGTTTCAAAACTTGTAGTTTTGAAAATCAGTACTGAACAAAGAATAAAAAATATACTTGAGGAATATGTTATTCGTGAATTAAAAATTTCAAATAATTCTCATAAACTTCTTGGGCAGTATTTAGCGGCTTTAGATAAGATAAAAAAAAGATTGGGAGATATGTTGTTTAAAGAAATATCTGGTCTAATGATATGTGGTTTTAATAATAATGATATCACCTCGCATGAGGACTGGATTTTAAAATTATTAACCAAATACTATGACCCTATGTATAACTACAAGTTAGAATCAAGAAGTGATTATATTGTGCATATTGGAGATAAAATGTCCTGTTTAAAATATCTGAAATCAATTTAAAAATATTTTTTTAAAATTATTTAGAGATGTCTTTAACCCTTATGGTGTTGGCATAACAGATAAATATATTGGATATCGTTGGTTAGTATTTGTTGTTAGGGTATTTGTAGTAGGCTTTATTTTTCTAACTGTTAGAAGATATCTTAATATATAATTTGGATATAGTCTTAAAGAAAGTCGTCATTATGTTTATTATCTGTAAACTCATTAAATATAGAATAGAATAGCCAAATACATATTATCAATGGTACGCTATTATTATCAATAGGTAGTATAGCTACAAGAACAAAACATATGGCAGAAAGAGCTAGGCTTAGTTTCGAAAAAAATTCGTTCTTGATAAGCCATTTTTCAACTCGATTCATTTCCTAAAATAAAAAAAATAGCCTCAACAAACAAAAAGTTCGTTGAGGCTACCATTTGAACGGGTCAGACAACATACACTCATACATACACTTCGAAAACAAAAAACCCCACGAATGTGGGGCACTATTTAAAAAAAATAATTTTATTGGTTTTCTTTAAATAATTCTAATCGTTAAATAATCCTCCCTGTTTATATATAGAGTAAAACAACCAAATGACTATTATAATCGATAGAATATTACCCTCTATAGTGAATAAGTCTATAAAACTTAAAACAAAAAATATTGCACCAAGTTTTATTAGTGCGTTTTCATTTTTCTTAAACCATTTACGCATTACAGTCATATATAAATATACAAAACCTAACTCTATAATTATTTGTGCAGATATAAACAAAAAACCCCAC
>CAZYDX010000062.1:0-12651 GCA_964646455.1 uncultured bacterium
TCATTCCCAAATAAAATAAATTTTATTATTCTATAAACTCAATATTATTTTACAATAAGTTTGTACTTACCGCACTCATTACCGACATTAGAATTATTTTTTTATCTGCACCTAAAATTCAATATGTATGAATCATTTATTTTAAATTATAGTAGTCAATATACCAATCTAGAAATTTTAAAAGTCCAAAATCAATATTTATTTTTGGTTCAAAACCTAACATATCTTTTGCTTTAGCTATATCAGCATTGGTTTTTTCAATTTCTCCAGGTAGTATGGGTTGTAAATCAATGAAAGCTTTTTTATTCATTTTATTTTCAATTATTTCAACCATCCTCATAATGCTTACAGTTTTACTATTGCCAAGATTAAAAATTTCACAATTATAATTATTTTCTATCGCAGAATTTATACCAGATAAAATATCATCAATATAAGTAAAATCTCTGTGCATTTCTCCGTAATTATAAATTTTAATTTTTTCATCATTACATATTTTATTTGCAAATATGTAATATGCCATATCTGGCCTTCCCCATTCACCGTAAACTGTAAAGAACCTTAGTCCTGTAGATTTTAAATTATATAAATTGTAATAAGTCTTTGCCATTAACTCATTAGAAGTTTTAGTAGCAGCATAAATAGAAATAGGATTGTCAATAGTTTGTTGCTCAGAAAAAGGAAGTATCTTGTTAGCGCCATATACTGATGAACTAGAAGCATAGATTAAACCTTCTATATTAAAATCCTTACAACATTCCAATATATTCATAAACCCAACTATATTCGACTTTATGTAAGCATGAGGATTTTCTAAGCTATATCTTACACCAGCTTGTGCTGCTAAATTAACAACTTTGGAAGGAGTATTTTTTATAAAGTATTTTTTTAATTTTTCAAAATTAGATATATCCAATTTTTCAAAATAGAAATTATTAAAATTTTCTAAATATTTTTTGCGATCTAATTTGAGTTTGACATCATAATAATCATTTATTATGTCAATGCCATATACATCATATCCGCTATTTAATAAATCCTCGCATAAATGCATTCCAATAAAACCACAGCATCCAGTTACAAGAATTTTTTTCTTTTCTTCTAATTTTTTCAAAATTATTTTATAAATATTTAGTTATAAAATTATCAATTCATAGGTCTATATAGAACTCTATAATCAACGCCTATCTTACTTTTGATTTCTTTACCTATTTTTTCAGCTCTAACTTTTGATTTAAAACGATTGACTCTAACAGCGTATAACCGTTTACCATTCGAATCAACATCATTAATAGATACATCGTGCCCTAGCTGAGATATCTGAAGTTTTAATCTTTTAGCATTAGCCTGAGTACTAAAAGCTCCCACTTGAATAACATATGGACCCAAAACTGTTATATTTTTATTAAAACCAAATACCTGCGCTAATGGTTTATTCGCATCTTTTGATATATCTATACCTGTATCAATACTAGGAAACATACTCTTGATAATTAATGCATAGTGTCTCGCAGAATCAGCTTCTCCAATAGCATTGAAACTATTAACCATCAAATCTGTTAAACGTTGCATATTATTAAACCGGGGATATCTAATTGGAATAATTTTTAATAAATTAGCTGATTGTGTATACAAACCTCTAGCATAGAAATATTCTCCGATTTTCATGGCCGCTAGAGGGGCATATTGAGAGTCAGGAAACCTATTTAATAAATCTTTATATTGTTTTATAGCAGAATCACCATCTTGCGTCAACAATGCTTTCAAATATTGTACGCCTGAGTCATTAGGATATTTAGAAATCAATTCTTTCAAATTTTCTTTAACACCCTCATGTTTCCCTTCTTCAATAAGGGATAAGTATAAGTCTATATTTTGGCCATAAGTAAAAGCTAATAAAATAATAAAATAAAATATTTTATTCATTATCATCATTTAATTGTTCCAAAATAATATCTATTTGACTTCCTAATTCTGAAGGCGTTTCTATTGATAGAGAAAGCTTAAGTTTCATTAACATAATAGAAATAGTCGAATTACCATTGTCTATTAATTTATCAATCAAAGAAACTGCAGCTTGTTCTTCTCCTTTCTCATTTAAAACATTAGCAAGCCTTAACCCAGCATGAAGATCCATTTGATTCTTATCTAAAACTCTTCTATAAAAATTTTCAACCTCACTATATCGACCTAAATCAAATAAAGCAGACTCTATATTATCAAATACTAAATTTGATTCTCCCGGGGACAAATCCATAAATTTTTCCCAATATTCTATGGCCTTAACCAAATCTCTATTTTTCATCCTTATGTCACCTAAGTACTTATGAGGTAAACCATAATCAGGAGCTTGTTTTATTGCTTTGTTTAATAAAACCTCTGCAACATCAAAATCATTATTTTTTATTCTATCAATAGCTTTATTAACTATATATTTAGATAGAATACTTAAATCTGAAGTACCAGATATATTTTGCAACTTTCTAGCTTTATCTTCAGCATAATCCCAATCTTCTGTTTTTTCACCTATGCTCAATAAAAATAATAATGCCCATTTATTCTGTTTATCAATTAATAAAATCTGTTCAGCTTCATTCTTTGCTTTATCCAAACTATCTATTATTTCATAGTCCATTGCCAAAGATTTATAGATATCTATTTTTATCGATTTAGTTAGGTTTGGTCTAACTGTTAACATTTGATGGATTTTAATTGAACGCTGAGGATCTTCATCTCTAAGAAGATTCCCTAATTGCAAATAACCATCGATATGATTAGAGTCTTGCTTTACAACATCTCTTAATAAGATAATCGCTTTACGCTTATCAGCGCGAAGCATTGCATTGAGCGCATCAGTGTAAAGTGAATCAGTTTTTTTCTGTTTTTTAGGCTTGTATGCAAAAAATAACCAAACACTAACTGCTGCTATTACTATAACAACAATTATAATATAAATTGAGTACAACCTTAATATTCTCCATCCTCAGATTCATATATCCCTTCATCAATAGCAACATTCCGAAGATCATTGAGCTCATCGGTTAAGATTCTATTTTTATTTTGGAGATTTTTTATTTGAGATTTATGAGTAAATATGACAAATACTGCAGATAAAAACCCAGCAACAATACCAAACAATAGATTAAAAAGCAAAATTACATTTAAAGATGCTTTTTCAATTGTATAATTAAAAAAATAAATGTCTACTTTTTCTCCAGCATTTTGAGTCATAAACACAATAATAATTAGGTTGAAAAAAATAAGTAAAAATATTTTAATTAGATGCATTATGCTGCCTTTAGTTTATTAATTATCTTCCCATGTAAGGTTATATCTCTTGAATTAGTAATTAATACTGGAACTATATCTTTTATATTAGCTTCTTTTTTATCAAAAATAACCCATTTATTAGACTCTGTTCTACCAGCCCATTTTGAATTTTTTCTTTTACTTTCTTTTTCAATAAGTACGTTTTCAATTCTTCCTACGTAATTCTGATTTCTATAGATAGTGTGAGATTTCTGCAAATCAATTATTCGCTGTAATCTTTTTTGCTTGATCTTTTCATTAATATGATCATCATATTCAGATGCTTTTGTTCCCTTTCTAGCAGAGTATTTAAAAGTAAAAGCCGAATCAAACCGAACTTCTTCCATAACATTAATAGTATCATTGAAATCTTTATTTGTTTCGCCTGGAAAACCAACAATGATATCAGTACTTATACCAGCATTTGGTAATATTTCACGAATTGTTTTAGAAAGAGCAATGAAGTGTTCCATAGTATATGTTCTATTCATTCTATTTAAAATCTTATTTGACCCAGATTGCAATGGAAGGTGTATATAATTGCAAATATTATCATACTTAGCCATCGCATTCAATAATTCAATAGTAATATCTTGAGGGTGAGGAGAGGTATATCTAAGCCTTTTTAATCCTTTTACTTTAGCAACACTTTTCAATAAATCAGTAAAATTAGAACCATCATAATTAAATGAGTTAACATTTTGTCCTAAAAGTGTTACTTCGGTAAATCCAGCACTTACTACATTTCTTACTTCATTAACTATGCCATCTACACTTCTACTACGCTCTCTACCCCTAGTAAAAGGCACAATACAGAATGTGCAAAATTTATCACAACCTCTCATAATCGTTACCCAGGCATTAATTCCTTCTTTTCTGCTAGGAAATAGGTCATCATATACTTCATACTTAGAAAGTTGAGTATCTACTAAACTTTTCCTATTTATTCTATGCCGATTCAATAATGCTGGTAATTTTCGATAAGAGTCTGGACCAAGAACAATATCCACATAAGGCCTATTTTCTAAAATATCATGTTTTAAACTCTGAGCCATACATCCTAATACGCCGATAATCATAGATGGTTTGTTTTTCTTTAGGATATTATACCTGCCTAATAGCGAGTGAACCTTATCTTCGGCGTGCTCTCTAATTGAACATGTATTGACAAAAAGTATATCTGCGTTATCTGGCTTACTTATTGAATTATATCCCTCTTTAATAAGTAAGGACTCAATCAGCTCAGAGTCAGAAACATTCATTTGGCAACCGTATGTCTGGATATGATAGGTTTTATTCAATAAATGAATCCTATTTCAAGTAGATATTTTTAATTAACAGCTTGTGTGAAAAAATAATCAATAGGGTTTTTTGGAGTTCCACGATAATGCACTTCATAATGTAAATGAGGTGCAGTAGACCTACCTGTATTTCCAGTCTCTCCAATGACATCACCTCTTTTAATTTTTTGTCCGTGCCTTACAAAAATTTTGGATAAATGAGCAAAGGTAGTAGAATACCCTGAATTATGCTCTATCTTAATATGATTACCAAAGCCTCCGATATAGTATGCTCTTTTAACTATACCATCTGCAGGTGCAAATATAGGGGTCCCAGTCGGCACAGTAATATCTTGCCCTTGATGAAAGCGACGCACATCATCTATCGGATCTTGTCTGTAACCAAAACTTGAATTTAGGAACCCTCCATTTACTGGTCGAATCGAAGGAATATGGCGTATACGATCTATATCGCTCTTTACTCTCTCATATATTGTTTCATAGCTAGCAAGTTCAAAATTGACCTGCCTAGACAATTTTTCTATATCAAGATGTAATTCCGAAATTTCCTTACTAACAGCTGGTGCTAAGTTGTCAAAAGTATTTGGATCTTTTATAGCAACACCACCAATGCCTAGCTTACGTATATCTTGATCTACCTCAGGCATACCAGCATAGCTACGAACTGCTCTGTCTTTTTGTTCTATATCCAAAATCTGTCGATCTAATTCTTTTAGACGCGATTGAATTACATCTATATTAGAGATGACAGAACTATAATTCGACTTAAACTCTTTTAATCTTTTATCATAAAGAACTTTACTAACGTAATCAGCTCCCACTAATAAAAAAGAGCCTAATACCACTAGAGAAATAGATACCAACGCCAAAATTTTAGCATTACTAAAATGCCACTGGTTTATATCATTTCCTGACTCTGAGTGTAATATATATTTACGATTTGAAATCATTAACTCTATATTTAGTTTTATTTAACCGAAATTCTTTAATATTACATCATATAATTATTAGTAAACAACCGGTTTATTTTTATTCTTCTTCAGTATATCCCTGTTGTTGCGGATAGGATAAATTACTATCTATATCACTATCATCAATTCCATAAGTCTTTTTAATTTCAATTATGTTTTTTTCTTTTTCTATGACTTTGTCATTTAGATAATTGATTTTTTCAATCAATTCAAAAAAATCAGCATGCCCAGTAAAGTTTGCCATATTATCATTATTAGCATTCCGATAAACTAATTCCCCAAGTTTTTCAAAAACTTTTGACTTTTCCTTTTGAGATTGCATTATATCAATTTTTAGTTTTGATATTTTAGTAAACTCTTCTCCTTTTGCAACAGCAACTCTACTAATCTCCTCAGCTTTTTCAACTGCAGAGGCTCCCCACTCTTTCATATTATCTTTAAGATCATTCCAGAGCTTATTCATTTAAATTTCCCATTTAATTATTTAATGTATTTAAAAAATAATCTATCTTTTTACTAATATAATCTATCAAAAAAATAACTATAATTTATTATCTACTTTTATTTGATGAACAACTTTTAATTCTTCAATACCGTTTAATATTTTTATGATTTCAGGACTTATAAATTCATCTAATCTTATAACAGCAAAAGCTAGGTTTTTATTTTTTTCTTTACTTAATAGATATGCAGAAATGTTAATATTATTATCACCTAGTAATGTACCAACCTTGCCAATAACACCAGGAACATCATCATTCTGGACAAACAAAAGTGCACCATCTATATTTACTTCCATTTTATATCCTAAAATATTTACTAATCTCGGAGAATTATCATCAAATACGCTACCATCTAAAAGTACTTCTTTATCTGATTTAACTGTAGTTGATACCATATTTGAATAGTTAGAATCAGTAGTGGAATAATTTAAATTAACCTCTATCCCTAGTTCTTTTGCAATGGCATCAGCATTAATATAGTTTACTCTTTCAGGCACCCTAGATTCTAACAAACTTCTCAAAAATGATAGTCCTATTGGTTTTATTTCATCAATTTTGCCAAAACAGTTTATAACAACTTTTGTAATCGGGCCATTAGAAATCTGACTTTGAATACTACCTAGCTCTCCTGATAAATGTAAAAATGGAGCCATCTCTTTCAGTTGTGACGAATTCTGAAATGGTACGTTAATAGCATTTTCAAGATCTTCATCTATTAAAAAGTTTTTAATCTGGTTACATATAGATGTGCTAACTCCCTCTTTTGCCTCCTTAGTAGATGCTCCTAGATGGGGGGTCAGTATGATATTTGGAGCTGATACCAAAGGACTATTTTTAGGTAATGGCTCTGTTTCAAATACGTCTAATGCTGCTCCAGATATCTTATTTTCTTTTAACACTTTTGCTAAATCACTTTCGTTAATTATTCCGCCACGTGCTACATTAATAATTCTAGCTTCTTTTTTCATTTTTATTAGAGTATCGTAATTAAACAGATTCTTTGTGTCTTTTGTAAGTGGAATATGAAGAGTAATATAGTCTGCTTTTTTTATTAAATAGTCTAAGTCACATAATTCAATTTCCTCTGAACGGAAGAGATCTTCTGGCAAAAATGGATCAAATCCTAATATTTTCATATTAAAAGCCTTACTGCGTTGAAGTACCTCTCTACCAATCTTACCCAAGCCTACTATACCAAGTGTTTTACTTCGTAATTCCGAGCCAATTAGTTCATGACGATTCCATTGCCCCTTAGTAAGACCCTGATGCCCATAACTAATGTTTCTTGACAATGCTAAAATTAAAGCCATAGTGTGTTCTGCAGCGCTTATAGTATTTGCATCAGGAGTATTCATTACAACAATACCTTTCCTAGTAGCGGCTGAGATATCTATATTGTCAACACCTACCCCCGCCCTTCCAATTACTGATAAACTACTAGCATTATTAATAATTTTTGAATCTAATTTAGTGCCACTCCTAATAATCCATGCATCAGCCGATCCAATATGTTGAAAATTCTCATTAATGTTGTCATCAACTGCATTGATTATTTCAATTTCATGATCTTCTAAAATTTTTAAACCATCAGCGGAAATAGGGTCCGAAACAATTACTTTCATTTATTTACTTTCTAAAAACTATATTTTTTTGGATCGAATGAGATTTAATGCTGAGCCAGCTCTAAACCAATCAATTTGAGCTTTGTTATATGTGTGATTGCAAATGATTATTTCATTTGAACTATCTGCGTGAATAATTTCAATATCAATTGGTTTTCCAATGCTAAACTCATCTAGGTTTAAAATATTGAATGTATCATCTTCATAAATCTTATCATAATCTTTCTTATTGTTAAAAGTGAGTGCAAGCATACCCTGTTTTTTCAAATTTGTTTCATGTATTCGTGCAAATGATTTGACTAAAATTACCCTCACACCTAGATGCCTCGGCTCCATGGCTGCATGCTCTCTTGATGATCCTTCTCCATAGTTTTCATCGCCAACTACAATAGTGGGTATATTTTTTTCTTTATATAATCTCTGTACAGCAGGCACTTCCCCATAAGATTCATCAATTTGGCTTTTTATATGATTAGCCTTGTCATTAAAAAAATTAATTGCCCCGGTTAATAAATTATTTGAAATATTATCCAAATGACCCCTGTAAAACAACCATGGCCCAGCCATAGAAATATGGTCAGTTGTACATTTTCCTTTAGCCTTAATTAATAATTTTAACCCGACTATATTTTCCCCATCCCAAGACTTAAATGGCTTAAGCAACTGTAATCTTTTTGAGTCAGGATTTACATTTATTTCTATTTCTTGATCCAAAAAATCATTAGGATCTACAAAACCATTCTTTTCAAAATCGAACCCATTAGCAGGCAATTCAATTCCCCTTGGAACTTCAAGTATAACCTCATCACCATTATCATTAACCAATTTATCTTTTAATGGATTAAAACGTAAATCACCTGCAATTGCCATAGCTGTTACTATTTCTGGCGAGGCAACAAATCCATGAGTATTGGGATTTCCATCTGCCCGCTTTGCAAAATTTCGATTAAATGAAGTTATAATAGAGTTTTTTTCTTGTCTGTCTGCACCTTCTCTTGCCCATTGGCCTATACATGGGCCACAAGCATTAGCTAACACCAATCCTCCGATTTCTTTAAATACATCCAAATACCCATCTCTATCAACCGTAAAACGAACCTGCTCAGAGCCCGGTGTAACTGTAAAGTCTGATTTAACTGTTAATTTCTTTTCTAGTGCCTGCTTTGCGATTGAAGCCGCCCTAGTAATATCCTCATAAGAAGAATTAGTACAAGATCCAATCAATCCAACATCTAACTTTAAAGGCCACTCATTCTTTTCAGCTGTTTTAGCAAACTCCGATATCGGTGTTGCTAAATCAGGTGTAAATGGACCATTGATATGAGGCTCTAAATTGGCCAGATCTATAGTTATTACTTCATCAAAATATTCCTCAGGTTTATCATAAACCTCATGATCTCCAATTAAAAACTTGGAATGCTCATCAGCAAGATCTGCAAGCTCATTTCGACCTGTTGATTGCAAATAATTAGACATATTTTGATCATAGGAAAAAATTGATGTTGTTGCACCTATCTCTGCACCCATATTGCATATAGTCCCTTTACCAGTGCATGATAAATTCTCTGCTCCTGAACCAAAATACTCAACAATTGAACCTGTGCCACCTTTGACTGTTAGAATGCCTGCTAACTTTAAAATAACATCTTTTGCGGATGTCCAACCATTAAGGTCCCCTTTTAGATTAACTCCAATAATCTTAGGAAGCTTCAGTTCCCAAGGCATTCCCACCATTACATCAACAGCGTCTGCACCTCCAACGCCTATAGCAACCATTCCTAAGCCGCCTGCATTTACTGTATGACTATCAGTGCCAATCATCATCCCACCAGGAAAGGCATAATTCTCTAAAACCACCTGGTGAATAATTCCCGCTCCTGGCTCCCAAAAACCAATTCCATATTTTTTTGATACGGATTCTAGAAAGCTATATACCTCAGAGTTTGAGTCTTTAGCAGTCATAAGATCTTTATGTGCACCAATCTTAGCCTGAATGAGATGGTCACAATGGACTGTTGAAGGAACAGCAACTTTTTCTTTTCCTGCCATTATAAATTGTAAAAGTGCCATCTGCGCAGTCGCATCCTGCATCGCAACACGATCAGGGTTAAAATCCACATAAGACAAACCCTTTTGTAAAATATCTAATGAGCTGTCATCTACAATATGAGTAAATAGCACCTTCTCGGTGTATGTAAGAGGCCTTTTTAATGCCTCTCTGGCAAACTCTATTTTAGCTTCTAGGTTAAAATATAAATTTTTTATTACTTCTAGATCAAACATATCCGTTATCTTATGAGGTTGGTTTTGGAACATAAAATGATCATAATCATTGAATATTCATGCTGATAAATTAATCTTTTTTTTCTTCTATAATCAAATAAGTTAATTAAGCATTAGACATAGCCTTGAAAAAATATTTTAAATACATTATTACACTTATTACTATTATTAACATTTTATATAGTAAAACGGATATAAAAATTTTAAAAAGTACGGATACAGCTCTACATTTAGAAATAGAAACCCATGCAAAAACAGCTGCCGACTTATATACAAAAAGTATCTTTGTAGGCCTCCCTAGTGCAATACTGCCTAATACTCGCATAGTCTATACTGAAGAGCTACCAATCCCATTTGAATCAGAAAAATCAAATTCAGATATTTTTAATTGGTCAAAAGTTCAAAAAAATAAAAATTTAAACACAGCTGTATTAATCATTAACCCAAAAAGTAATGGGTCATCGTATTATAATAAAATAAAAATTGAATTAAGTTTTCAAAATATTAATCAGGAATATAGACTTGCCAATAAAAACGAATCAAAAACATTATCAAATAAAATAATAAATTGGCAGATAGCTAAAAATTGGGTCATAAATAGTCCATTTAGAAAAACAACAACACCATCAATTCCTTCATCAGGACATTGGATTAGCTTTAAAGTATTTGAAGATGGAATGTATTCAATAAAATATGACCTGTTAAAAGGTGTATTTAATGGCATTGATAACTATAATCCCAAATCATTGATGTTATTTACATCTCAAACCTTAGGAAGAGCAAAAAGCCAAGAAACTAACTTGCCGATAATTGACAACATGATTGAAATACCCGTAATAATTGAAGGGCAATCAGATGAAATTTTTGACAGTGATACTAGAATAATATTTTATGGCAGAGGCCACTCTGGTTTTGATATTAATGGAGAAATAGTAAAATGGGACCAAAATCTTTATTTTAATTCAAATACATATTGGATATTTGTTCCTGAGGATAATTCCCTTTTGGGAAAAAGAATTCAAATGGCTATCAACCCTGATGAAATAAATCTTACTCTAGATTATGGATTGTCTTATTTGCACTCTGAACTAGACCTTATTAATCTTGACTTATCAGGGCTTAATTGGTATGGGCCTTCAATACCTTCTGGGAGCTCTCAAATAATTACAACAGATAGTCCGAATGCGAAAGAAAATGTTGACGCATTAATTGAATTGAAACTGAAAGGGCACTCAACCAGTGGCTCTGCGAATACGGCTCACAGTATTAATCTCCATGCGAATGGACAAAACACAAATAAAATCGGGAATACTATTTATTGGTCAGGTAATGGGACAAGATCTATATCAGGTTCAATTCAAGGAGAAAGTCTTAACCAAAGTGGAAATACCTTTTTTATTCAAAATATTAGTTCTGATAACAACTCCTCTCCCTATATTGATTATTTAACAATAAAATATGGGAGAAAACTAATATTTGATTCTAATGAATTAGAATTTTATTCACCAATTAGTAATGCAAACATTAGATTTAATTTTAATTCTATTCTACCAAGTAGTGTATTCGCTTTAGATATTACTATCCCCTCTGAACCACAAGCTCTAACAATAATAGATAGTCAAAAATTAGAAGTAACACTAAATAATAATAGGTTGAGCAGATTCATTGTCTTTGATAAAAACAATATCCAAATGATAAATGAATTGACCTATCGTCCAGGAATCACTTTTAATAGTTTGAGAAATGATAATACTATCGCAGACTATGTTATAATTGGACCAAATAGTTTTATTGATGCCGCACAACCTATTTTAAATCTAAGAAGTCCTTCAGTTTATGCATCTTTAGATGATATATATAGGGAATTTTCAGCAGGCAATAGTGATCCTATGGCTATAAGAACATTTTTACAGTGGACTCAAGAGCATTGGATAGATCCTAAGCCTATACATGTGCTTCTACTTGGTGATGCAGGTTATGACTATCGTAATATTAGTGGTCAATCTAGTATAATTGTACCAACAATACAGGTTGCATCATATATCAGCTATCCATCTGATGATCGATTAGTGACCATTTACGGAAACTTACCAGAATTAAGCATTGGACGTTTCCCGGCGAAAAATATTAGTGAAGTAGAAAATTTTTCAGAAAAAATAGTCTTTATTGAGACCAGTACAAATTTTGGCTCATGGAGACAGAAAATTACTCTTGTAGCAGATGATGCATCAAGGCCAGAGCCTAACCACGGCGGTATCGCTACAGGCAAGAGCCACACACTCAATTCTGAAACAATTGCAGAAATTATACCTTCGAAAATAGATGTTGAAAAAATATACATGCTTGAGTATCCAGAAGTAAGTGATGCCTCAGCTTACGGCGTAACAAAGCCCGATGCGACTGAAGCAGTTCTAAGTGCATTAAGTAGTGGTACGTCAATAATAAACTACATAGGTCATGGATCAGCTAATCAATTAGCACAGGAAAAATTATTATACCTCAATAGAGGCGATATTGACAAAATAAAAACAAATACAAAGATGCCTCTTTGGATTGTAGGCACATGTTCTTTTGGGCATTTTGATGATCCAATATCAGAATCCTTTGGGGAAGAATTAATCAGATATCCTATGGATGCAGCATCAGCAATCATATCAACATG
>CAZYDX010000063.1:0-12544 GCA_964646455.1 uncultured bacterium
GAGGAGTGGGCGTTGAGAGATTCGAACTCCCGACATCTGCCTTGTAAGGGCAGTTCCGTGTCTCTCTAAGTCCTTATATTACAATACTTAAGCACCGCTAACCCAATGAGTGTCCTACAAAATGGTGTCCTACATGCCATTTTAGACCCTTTTTATATGACTTTTAATAGGTTAGTAAAGTATGAGTCTTCCATTGATGGTTTTTCGTTTAGGCCTAGTATCCTCCAAAGTAGCATCTCCTTTATATTAATAAGTTTTTTTTTGGATATATGTTCTAATTGGTATTTACTTCGCTTTACGATATGAGAGCTACTAGGTTTATCTTGAGATTTTTCTAAAAATTGCTCTTGAAACTAATTCATACCCTAAAGCATTATAATGCCCTCCTAATCTATATGGGAAAAGTGAGATTGGGTCATTATGTGATTCAAATACTTCACTATGATTATCAATTGCGGGAATGTTTAGAGAGTTGGCGGTATTCAGCACAAAATCTCGAAATTAATTTTTTTACCAGATGAATAAGTATGATAATCTGGTAAGTATATGAAATACATTTGTGCTAATTAAGGATTGGTTGTAGAATATTCTTCTTTTAGTCGCTTTTTAATAATTTTGGTAAACATTATTGAACCTTCTTTACCGGCATGAGTTTCATCACTATACCAATAAAATCCAAACCTATCAGTATCCATGTTTTCATAATCCCATAATTTATTAGTTTGAGTCTTAACGCTATCTAATACTGATACCCAAATATCATTTAGTCCATTACTTTTCATACTATCACGATAATACTTATGTTTAGGAGTAACGATATAAACTACAACAATATTTAATTCTTCAGCTAAATTATTGAATAACTTAAAATATTTTAAGTTTGGAGGTATTTGCAGGTTATAAAAATAATTTTTAGCATTATCGTTAAAAGATGGATTCTTCTTTGCTATCTTAGTTGATTCCTTAAAACCTTGACTATCCATGTAATTTATACGATTTTTTACATTATCGATTTTTTGTTGTCGGTTTATCATATGTTTGTTCAAATTGTAAAAATTTTGATCTTTTATTTTTTGCAGTTTCAATAAAAAATTATCTAGTTTCATAATGTTGGTTATTGAATCTTCACCATAAATGAAAAAATTCCCGTGTAAACCTGGTTTATTTTCAGATCTATTTTCAATGTAAGAATAAGGAAAATCAAATGGCTGAATACCAACAATTATAGTGTCAATTTTAATTGAATCTTTAAAAAAAGATAAAAACTTAAAAGATTCATAAATAGTCTGACTGCCATTACAAAATGAAAACCAATTGTCACCTAATATAGCGGGTACAACCAAATCTCTAGTTATCGAACTACCTAAAATAAGATTTATCGATTCATGCTTTTTAAAAAAATCAGAGAAATAATTATTTTTTTTTGAAAAGCTATCTTCTTTTATTGATACTTTTTTTAAAAAGTAGTTAGGATTTTTTAAAATGAAAATAATTGAAAGCATCGCAATAAAAGACAAGATAGTCAGTGTAGTTTTTCTTATAAAATTATTCATTTTAAAACTGAAAGTATAAAAAATTTGATAAATCAATGAATTTAAAGTGTGCAAATATCAAATATAAAAATAAAAAATATATTAAAAATCTAGTCCTAAAATTCTTTGCATGTAATATATTCCTTTCATTATATCTAATAATCCAATCAAAAACTATTATCAAAAAAACAAATAATAACCCTGCTCTTTTCGTTCCAGGAATTGAAATTCTAGTAAATAATCCTATCAAAAAATTAGAAGCATCAAATATTGTTTCGCTTCTAAAAAACACCCACGCTATCATGATAAAAAAATATGTTATCCCCATTTGAAATAGTTCTTTAAATGATGGAAACCATTTGTTCTCTGCAACAATAGTCGATGTGTATTGTCGATTTTTTCCTCTTAAAAACAATGGGATATAAAGAGTTGCATGAATTAATCCCCACATGATAAATGTCCAGTTAGCTCCATGCCAAAAACCACTCACAATAAATATGATAAATATATTCCTTATTGATAACCACTTACCTCCTTTTGAACCACCTAATGGAATATATAGATAATCTCTGAACCAACTAGAAAGTGATATGTGCCATCTCCTCCAAAATTCTCCTATGTCTCTTGAAAAATAGGGAAACTTAAAATTTGACATAAGTTCAAAACCAAAAAGCTTCGATGTACCAATTGCAATGTCAGAATAACCACTAAAATCGCAGTATATCTGAAATGAAAAATAAACTAGTCCCAGTAACAATACACCACCATCAAAAGATGTATAATTTTGAAATATTATGTCAACATTCGTCGCTAAAGAATCCGCTACCACAACTTTCTTAAACATTCCATAAAGAATCAACCTCAGACCTTGAACTCCTTGTTCATATTTAAATACTCTATTATTCAATATTTGCGGCAACAGATTTGATGCCCTCTCAATTGGTCCTGCGACCAATTGTGGAAAAAAACTCACAAATGAAGCGAAAGATATAAAATCTTTAGTTGGTTTTAGTTTTCCATAATAAATATCAAGAGAATAAGACATAGTCTGAAATGTGTAAAATGATATTCCAACAGGAAGAATGACATTTAATGTCCATGTACTTTTTTGTTCGTACCCAATAGCACCAAGTAAATCAATCCACGAATCAATAAAGAAATTGAAATATTTAAAAAATCCTAATAGTCCAAGATTGAAGAGAATACTAACCCATAAATAGGATTTTTTTGTTCTGTTATCATTACTATCATAAATTTTTAATCCTACACAGTAATCAACAACAGTAGATAAAAAGATTAAAGATAAAAATCTATAATCCCACCAACCATAAAAAAAATAACTGCTGATAAGTAATAAAAAGTTTTGAACTCTAAGATCTTTCTGAAAAACAAACCAATAGAGTAAAAAAACTGTGGGCAGGAATATTAGGAATTCTAATGAATTAAAAAGCATTATAATAATTTAAAAGTTTTCATTTATTTTTTACTTAAAAAGTTTGTTCACAATATGTGAATATATATATACAGATACCTACCCCCCATCGCTCGGGGTATGCCACCTCTTTTTCGTTGAGTTAAAGTTTTCAAATTAGAAAGTTTCCAATAAAAAGTTTCCAAAAAGCGTATCTATTTGACATAGTTAGATAGGATGTGGCAGAAATGATATACATCTATATAAACAAAAACCCCCGAGGGTAATCGAGGGTTTCTGAGGAGTGGGCGTTGAGAGATTCGAACTCCCGACATCTGCCTTGTAAGGGCAGTTGCTCAAGAAAATCTTATAAAAAATTGTGCCCTTTTTGTGTCCCCTTTTATCTGGGATGGGGGTATGGATATTTAGAAAGTACCGCCTACCCCATTAAGAAAAAAAAAGAAAGTCTGTAGAACAAGAACAATGTATTTAATCTACATAATATTCTACGTTTCTGTACCCGCTACATATATCTCCGTAATATCCATCAGAAAATAAAATATCTGTCCATTCATCATTATTATCGGCACAAAGGAAATCAGCAATACTTACTCCACTAAGACTAAGTAAAAAATCAGTGCTAGAAAACTCATTATAAAACTCAATTACATTTCCACTAAGATTTGGGAGAGATGATACTATATTTTGGACTTCTGGATTTAAGTAAATAGACCACGCAATCGTTCCAAAGCTCATCGCAGACCTAAAATTAAATGCAATGAGATCATAATCACCTGTTGAGTTAATACCAAAATTTGTTGCACTCGAATCAACTAGCTGAAAATCAGCATTTATTTTCTCTAACGAGTTGGGAATCTCTCCAAAAATCTTTTGATACCAGCTTTTTTGTCCTTGAGAAGACCAATAGCCAGAAGTAAGGTTTGTAACAAAATTAGAATATTCTGGTGGATAATAGGCGTGAAAGTTTTCATTATTATCAAAATCCTCTTGATGCCATCCATAGTACCCCAATCTATGTTGATTTTTTGATGCAAAGGATTCTTGATTCTCATAAGCATACAACAAAACATTATTTGCTACTTCTCCAGTATTATTTAGAATCAGTTTATAATTTGCCAAATTAAGATTATTACCATCTATGGTAAATGAATTATTTATAACAGAAGCTTCACTTAGAATTTGATAATAACCTGTACCATCATTTTTATATGCCATAAAGAGAATATCTTCAGGCGAATTTTCTTCTCCATAATGTTCAAATGTATATTCTCCTTCAAACTCATTCAATTTTAGATATTGTCCATTTGCCGATAAAACGCCTTTCTCATAGTCACTCATATTTGAAAAGCTAATATTACTAGTGAACATTAAGCTATTCTCGCTTTCTAATCCATCCCATACCCATCTAACCCCGCTTCTAATTCCAGCGTTTGAGGTAACAGAGATATAGCTATCATCAAATTTTGTGACAGTAGTTACAAACATTCTTTCAGGAACAGTTTCACCATCTTTAGCTATTAAACGTAAATTAGTATTTCCTGTGAAGCTTGTATCCGCTATTACTTCACCATTTAAATTTTGAATCAACAAAAAGGTTTTATAGTTTGGGTCTGCCCAATTGTTTTTAAATGTTGCATCAATTAATAAATTATTAGAGGAAGAGTTTTCATCCTCGCAACCAATTATAAAAAGTATAAATCCAAAGCATATATAAGTTAATTTTTTCATAAATGACTCCTTAAAGTTTGAAATAAAATCTACAAAAAATTATCGTACAATATGTGTGCCTATTATATACACATACCTACCCCCCCTATCAAACGGGGTATGCCCCTCACTTTAGTTGAAATAAACGATTGAATTAGGTTTGTGTCCCTTAAAAGTGTGTCCCTTATTAGCATAATAATGTCATACAATGATTAAGAATGAACACTTTGTCATACCTATAGAAAAACAAAAACCCCCGAGGGTAATCGAGGGTTTCTGAGGAGTGGGCGTTGAGAGATTCGAACTCCCGACATCTGCCTTGTAAGGGCAGCGCTCTGACCAACTGAGCTAAACGCCCATTCAATATTAAATATTAAGAATTCTTATGCTTTTTAACTTGAGATTTTTTTCTTTTCTTAGCTATTGTTGGCAATGCAACCATCAATACATCCCAAATCTCTTTACCAAAATGAAATGTTAAATCCTTTGATACATGTTCAGGTACATCTTCTAAATCTTTTCTATTTAAATCTGGCAATATAACTTCTTTAATACCGGCTCTATGCGCAGCTGTAACTTTTTCTTTAACACCACCTATGGGTAAAACATTTCCTCTTAAAGTAATTTCACCAGTCATAGCCACTTTGTCTTTTACCGGCGTATCTGTTAGAAGAGATACCAATGAAGTAATCATACTAACACCTGCTGAAGGCCCATCTTTTGGTATAGCACCAGCAGGAACATGAACATGTAAATCCACCTCTTCATTAAAATTAGGATCAATACCAAAATCATCAGCATGGGCTCTCACAAAAGTTAAACCAGCAGTAGCTGACTCCTTCATAACATCACCTAATTGACCTGTTAATGTTAATTTCCCTTTACCCTTCATCTTAGTTGATTCAATAAATAAAATATCGCCTCCAGCTGCCGTCCATGCTAAACCAGTCACTACACCTGGTTCAGTAGCTCTTTCCGCAAGTTCAGAATGGAACCTTGAAGCACCCAATAAATCATGAACTTTTGTTTTCGTCACTTTTATATTTTTAACTTTTGTTTCTACAATCTCTCTAGCAACTTTTCTCAATACATTAGCTATTTCTCTTTCAAGTTGACGAACTCCTGCTTCTCTAGTATAAGAGCTAATAAGTTCTTTTACTGAATTTAAATCTAAAGATACTTCCGTCTTCTTAAGTCCATTTTCTTTAACCTGCTTTGGAATTAAATGCCTTTTAGCTATTTGCACCTTTTCATCTTGAATATAACCTGAAAACTCTAATATCTCCATCCTATCACGCAATGCAACTGGGATATTCCCATAATTATTCGCTGTGGCTATAAACATTACTTTACTTAAATCGAAATCAAGTTCAAGATAATGGTCATTAAATAAATGATTTTGTTCTGGATCTAAAACTTCTAATAGAGCAGAGGATGGATCCCCTCTGAAATCGGATCCAAGTTTATCCACCTCATCAAGCATAAATACAGGATTGTTTGTTCCTGCTTTTTTTATATTTTGAATAATTCTTCCAGGCAATGCACCAATATAAGTCCTTCTATGGCCTCTGATTTCTGCTTCATCTCTAACACCGCCAAGAGATAAGCGTATAAATTCTCTACCCATAGATCTGGCTATTGATTTTCCTAGAGAAGTTTTTCCTACTCCAGGAGGACCTCCAAAACACAGGATTGGTCCGCGAATACTACCATCGGGATTTCTTTTTTGTTTTAAATTTCTGACCGCTAGATATTCTATTATTCTTTCTTTAACTTTTTCTAAGCCATAATGATCCTGGTCAAGAATTTTTAGAGCTTCTTTAATATCTATTCTATCTTTGGATGATTTGCTCCATGGTAAATCTGCAATCCACTCTATATAGGTTCTTGAAACATTATATTCTGGGGATTGTGTTGGTATCCTTGATAATCTATCCAACTCTTTCATTGCAACCGCTTCAGATTCTTCAGGCATTTTTGCAGCTTTTATTTTATTCTCTAATTCTTTTAATTCAACAGTCCCTTCGTCCTCACCTAATTCTTTTTGTATAGCTTTCATTTGTTCACGAAGATAGTATTCTCTTTGTGTTTTTGTGATTTCATCATGCACTTCTGTTTGTATTTCTTCACCAAGCTTTATTCTCTGTATCTCTCTATTTATAATTGAGATAGCCTTTTCGATTCTTTTCTTAATATTTATTTCTTCTAGTACATCTTGTTTTTCTTGGTTGGATAAAGTCATTAAAGACACCGCTCTATCCACTAATCTGTTAGGTTTTTTAATATTTGAAAGCATACCAGTATGCTCTTCAGTTAGATTAGGAGCAACTTTAATTAAATCAGCAAATGATTTTCTTAAACTATCTGCGATATTTTTAATTTCTATTTCATCAGTAATAGGGTCATCACTTATTGTACTAACAGCAGCTTTGAAATATGGTTCTTTACTAAGATAGTCTAATATTTTTACGCGAGCAATACCTTGGACTATAGCAGATTTGCTATTATCTGGCATTGCAAAAACTTTTAGGACAGTTGCTAACGTTCCATATGAATATAAATCTTCAGCATTTGGGTCTTCAATAGAACCATCTTCTTGCGCAACAACAATAATATATTTTCTTTTTTCTGATTCTAAATCAGAAATGAGTTTTAATGATTTTTCTCGGCCAATATAAATTGGTATAACTTGCTGAGGAAATAATACTGTATTACGAAGAGGCATAACTGCATACTCTTCTGTGCCTTCGAATGTTATATTTTCAATATCTTTTTCAGATAATTTATCTGCCATGTTTTTCCTGCTTTTATTATAATTAAACTATATTGCAATCATTATGCCATAACAATATATAAATAAAAATGAGGTGAATATTTTTTTTTCTGCAATAATGGCGTAGAAAATACAAACATTATGTCTTATAATATTCATTTATCTATTTTATTGCCAACCTCGCCTGCTCATCAGCATGATATGAACTACGAACCAAAGGCCCAGACTCTACAATATTAAAACCTATTTTTTTACCTATTTTTTTATATTCAAAAAATTCATCTTTATCTACATATCGCTGTACTTTTAGATGCTCTGAGGTTGGCTGGAGATATTGACCGATAGTAAAAATTGAAACTCCAGCATAATAAGCTTCTTGCATTGTTCTAACGACTTCATTAAAAGTTTCTCCTAGCCCGACCATCAACCCAGTTTTTGTAATTAAACCATAATTTGAAGATAACCTAAGAACATCAAGACTTATAAGCCAATTAGCCTGAGTCCTAACTTTTTTGCTTATTCTCTCAACACATTCCATATTATGGCTAAATATATCAGGCCTTGCGCTAAATACTTTTTCTAGACTATCCTGATCTCCTTTAAAATCAGGAGTTAAAACCTCCACAGTACACTCAGGAACATATTTATGAATTTCTTGTATGGTTTTGGCCCATATCGAAGCACCAAAATCATTTTTTATATCATCCCTATCTACTGAGGTAATAACTACATGCTTTAATTCCATTTTTTTCACTGCCATGGCCGTCCTATATGGTTCCAAAGGATCATCCCATAGTGGTTTACCTGTTTTTACGGAACAGAAACCACAGGCTCTTGTACAAATATCTCCTAAAATCATAATAGTAGCAGTACCCCTACTCCAGCATTCATAAATATTAGGGCAATTTGCTTCTGCGCAGACTGTATTCAGATTATGTTCTTTTACAGTATCATTTACAAAACGATAACCTTCGCCTATCTGAAGCTTAATTTTAGGTTTGTACTGTTTTGATAATAAATCCGACACTAGAATAAATCTTTTAAATTCATGTTTTCTAAGTTTTCTTTTATTTTTGCAATAAAAGTGGCACCACCTGCACCGTCAATTAATCGGTGATCAAAACCCAAGGAAAGCATCATCATACTTCGTATAGCAATTATATCAGAATTGTCTCTTTCAATTACTATTGGCTGTTTTTTTATTTTTCCTGTTCCAAGTACTCCAACATTAGGTTGATTTATTATAGGGGTTCCTATTGTAGCATCAAATACACCAAAATTAGATATTGTAAATGTTGACCCTTTGAGCTCATCTGGGCTAACACTTTTTTTCCTTGTACGATTGACAATTTCATTTAGATCACGGCAAATACCTAATAGGTTTTTCTCATCGCAACTAAATATACTAGGAACAATCAATCCACCATCAACTGATACTGCTATACCTATATTTATATTATTATGATAGATGATTGAATCCTCATCTAGAGAAGAGTTCATTTCAGGCATCTCTTTTAATGCGTTTACCGTTGCAATAATAATAAATGGCGTGTAAGTAAGTTTAAAATTCTCTTCAGAAAAGAATGACTCTTCTTTTTCTTTTACATAATTAATAATATTTGTCATATCTACTTCATTCATAATATATACATGCGCAGAAGTATCAAGACTATATCGCATATGTTCAGATATCATCCTTCTCATATGATCAAGCTGTACTTTTTCACCGCTCTGGATGTTTTGTAATGACTCCGGTTTTATTGATCGTTTTTTTATAGGTTTTAAGTTTGAATTTGCATTGGAAGCAATATAGGTTTTCAGATCTTTTTTCGTCACTCGCCCGTTTGCACCTGTCCCATTAATCATTTCAAGTTCACTAAGACTTATTCCTTGTTGACTTACTACTTTCATTACTGCAGGTGTAATAATTGCACTATTTAATTCTTTTTTGTTCCGGACAACTACGCTTTCCAGTTTTTGGTTCTTTAATTTTTTTTCATTAGAAGTTCCTCGGGGTTTTTCAATAGGTTTTTCAACTTTTTTTTCTTTATCATCTTTCCGAATATTGCTATCTGTTTCAATCCTCGCGATTACATTCCCCACATCAATAATATCATTTGGCGCTGCCAATATTTCGAGAATAATGCCAGATTCCGGCGATGGAATCTCAGAATCAACTTTATCAGTGCCAATCTCTAATAGGGTTTCATCTTTTTCAATTGATTCTCCTACTTTTTTATACCATTCTAAAACAGTACCTTCTGTAATACTCTCACCCATTTTAGGCATTACCACATTTACAACCATTTAATACTCCAATAAATCATTTATAGCACTCATTATATCTTTTGTTTGAATTAATACATTTTCTTCTAAAAACCAATTATATGGAATCGGACTATCCTTCGAAGCTATTCTTCTGACAGGGCCATCTAATAGCTCAAAATACTTATCTGAAATAACAGAACAAATTTCTGAGCCTGGACCATTTGTTAGATTATCCTCATATATTACTAATGCCTTACCTGTTTTACTTATTGAATATTTAATTGTTTCATAATCAATAGGATTAATTGTACGGAGATCAATAATCTCAATAGAATTATCTTCTAGGCCTAGATCATGAATTGCATCAATACTTTTTTGAACCATGGCTCCCCAACATATGATCGTTAGTTCTTCACCCTTAGTTACATAATTAGCCTTTCCAAAAGGTAATAAATATTCTTCATCAGGTTCTTCAGTAGATGCATAAGGTTGACGATATAATCCTTTGTGTTCCATGAAAATCACTGGGTCATTCATTCTACATGCCATCTTTAATAATCCTTTTGCATCCTTTGCGTTAGAAGGATATGCAATATAAATCCCTGGCATATGAATAAAATAGCCATCAATTGACTGGCTGTGACATAGCGCACCATGAATATATCCCCCAACGGGTACTCTAATGACCATCGGACAGCTCCAATTATTGTTTGAGCGATAACGCATTACTGAAACTTCATTCCTTATCTGCATCATAGCCGTCCAGATATAATCTCCAAATTGGATTTCTACTACTGGTTTGTACCCTGCAACTGCCATTCCTACTGCAGTTCCAATAATACTAGATTCTGCTAGAGGAGAATTGAAAACTCTCTCTTTACCAAATGCAGTTGATAGTCCTTTCGTAGCTGTAAACACACCACCTTTTGGATCAGCGATATCTTGACCATATACCACCATTTTTTCATTTTTAACCATCTCTTCATGTAGTGCATGGTTGATAGCATCTACCATAACAATATTATCAGATTGTTTAATTATTTTAGTTTCTTTTCCAACGTTCTCTTCACTATATATATATTCTAATGCTGTTTCCCTATCCGGATGGTCCTGCTGATCGGCCCAGATAATATCGTCAGCAATTTGCTTGCGCGATTCCTTATCAATTTTTTCTGTATCCTTTATTAAAAACATTTTCTCTTTTATACAACTATTTTTAAATAGCACTATTGGGTCACGAGCCATATCTTTTTCTAAATCTTCTTCACTACGGTATTTTCTTTGGTCATCAGAACTTGAGTGAGGCATCAGTCTGACAACGTTAGATACAATTACTGTTGGCCCTTTTCCCCTTCTTGCTCTCTCCACTGCTTGTTTAAATGCTAGGTTTGATTCAAAAAAATTTGTTCCATCAACCTGAATTTTTGATAGATTTTCATAACCACTAACTAATGAATAAACTGACCCAGCAGTTTGCTCTGAACGATGAGTGCTGATTGCATATTCATTATCTTGTATGTGGAAAATAACCGGGGCCTTTTCCCTGCTTGCCCAGTTTAGGGCTTCATGAAAATCGCCTTGACTTGTAGTCCCTTCGCCAGAAGAAACATAAACAACTTCATTGTTATTTTCTAATTTTCTTGTTAGCGCACATCCTACCGATTGGAGATACTGTGTACCTGTTGCACTAGATTGAGATACAATACGAAGATTCTTATTACTATAATGCATAGGCATCTGTCTTCCACCAGAACAAGGGTCATCTGCACGAGCTAAAAAAGAAAGTAGATGTTCTCTCGGGGTAACTCCTAACGCTAGTGTATAAGCACCATCTCTGTAATAGGGGTATGACCAATCTTTTCCTCCCATTATTACTAAAGCTGCTGCAATCTGAGCCGCTTCATGACCAGAACAGCCCATATGAAAAAAACCTTTACTTTGTTTGATCAAGTTTAACATTTTGTTATCTAGCTCTCTGGCCAATACCATTATTTTGTACACATCAAGAAGCTGCTGCTTCGTAAAACCATTTAATCTAGCCATTAGTTTTTATATACCGAAAATTTTGAGATAAAATGCTTAACAAGAGTTTCCTTTATGTCAGCCATACTAGGAACGGTTTCACCCAATAATTTGGCCATTGAGGTAACCCCATATTCTGATATACCACAAGGAATAATATCCTGATAATATTTTAAATCTGGATTAATATTTAATGAAAATCCATGCATTGTGACCCATTTACTAATTCTTACGCCTAGTGCAGCAATTTTTTTATCTCCAACCCAGGTCCCTGTTAAACCTTTCTTTCTACCTGCTTTTATATCGTATTCTTTCAAAACATCGATAATCATTTGTTCTAGCTCACGCATATACCAACTGACGCTCTTCTTATAATTATTTAAATCCAAAATAGGGTATCCTACAAGTTGTCCTGGACCATGGAATGTAATATTTCCACCCCGATCAGTTTGAATTATTGAAACACTTTTTGATTCTTTTATAAGGATGTGTTCTTTAGGAGAGTTTTTACCTAGAGTATATACTGGAAAATGTTCAACTAATAATAAATGATCTTCAATTTGACCAGATATTCTTTGAGATTGTAACTGTTTCTGTAAATCCCAAGCATCTTCATATCGTGATATACCAAGATCTAAAATATTATATGCTGTATCCATATACTTTTCTTGATCCTTACAATTACAAACCAATGATTGATAAAAATTCAGACCTGGTTCGGTCTGATTCTCTAAATTTTCCTAGCATTGATGAGGTTGTTGCTAAACTATTCTGCTTTTCTACACCACGCATTTGCATACACATATGCTG